>JBOIFQ010000335.1:0-1623 GCA_050741655.1 Burkholderiales bacterium
CGCCCAAAGCGTCAACGATTACTGGATGCAGAACGGCCGCCCGGACCAGCTCCTGATCAGTTTTCACGGCGTGCCGCGCACCACGCTGGAAAAAGGCGACCCGTATCACTGCGAATGCCAGAAAACCGCAAGATTGCTGGGGGAAGCGCTGGGATTGGACGCGGATCGCTACAGCGTGTGCTTCCAGTCGCGTTTCGGCAAAACCGAATGGCTGAAACCTTATACCGCCGAAGTGCTGGAAAAACTCGGCAGGAAAAAAACCGAACGCGTGGACGTGATCTGCCCCGGCTTCGTGTCGGATTGCCTGGAGACGCTGGAGGAAATCGCCATCGAGGGCAAGGCCAGTTTTCTCGGCGCCGGCGGCAAGGAATTTCATTTCATCCCCTGCCTCAATGAGCGCAATGACTGGATTCATGTGCTGTCGGAAATCGCGCTCGAGCATTTGCACGGCTGGGTGTCGGTGCAGTACAACGCCGAAGCCGCGGCGCAGGCCGGGCGGCTTATGCGCGAAAGAGCACTCAATCTCGGCGCCAAATCCTAAGAAAAACTGCTGCGGCGCCCGCCTGCTTTGTTGTCGCTCGTTCACTTATTCACTCGTTCACTTATTCACCCGTTCACTTGTTCACCCGTTCACTCGTTCACTTTTTTTGCTCTACCCCTTGAAATCCAAAAATCGCGCCCTCATTTAGGGTTTGTTATAGCGGAGCCATAAATGCAAAATAGCGAAGAAAATCAACCTATCACAGAACAACCGGCGGCGCAGGAAGAGCTTGGGCAAAAAACCGATACCCTGCCCAGCCTGGAAGAGTTGTTGAAAAAAGCCGAGCTGGCGGCGGAAGAACACCACGATGCGTGGTTGCGCGCCAAGGCGGAAACCGAAAACGTGCGCAAGCGCGCGCAAGCCGATATCACTAGCGCACATAAATACGCGATCGAAAACTTTTCCGGTGCGCTGCTGGCGGTGAAAGACAGCCTGGAAGCGGCGCTGGCGGCGGACAACGCCACGCCCGAGAGCCTGAAGAGCGGCGTGGAACTGACGCTCAAGCTGCTCAATTCGGTGTTTGAAAAATTCAAAATCAGCGAAATCAATCCGCAGGGCGAGAAATTCGATCCGCACCGGCATCAGGCCATCACCACCATGGAATCCGACGCGCCGCCCAACACTGTCATCAGCGTCATGCAAAAAGGCTATCTGCTGCACGAGCGCGTGATCCGTCCCGCGCTGGTGGTGGTAAGCAGGGCCAAGGAAGGTTGATTTTTAAACTATCACCCCGACATTACGGCTAACTCACACAGTTAAGGAAACATCATGGCAAAGATCATCGGCATAGACCTGGGAACCACCAACTCCTGCGTCGCCATCATGGAAAGCGGCACCCCCAAGGTGATTGAAAACTCCGAAGGCACGCGCACCACGCCTTCCATCGTCGCTTACACCGACCAGGACGAGATTCTCACCGGCGCGCCGGCCAAGCGCCAGGCGGTTACCAACCCGAAAAACACCCTGTCCGCGGTGAAACGCCTGATCGGGCGGCGCTTCAGCGAAGGCGAAGCGCAAAAAGCCGTCAAGCACATGCCTTACAAAATCATCGAGAACAGCAACGGCGACGCCTGGGTCGAGGT
>JBOIFQ010000336.1:0-4686 GCA_050741655.1 Burkholderiales bacterium
CCACAGAGGACACGGAGAACACAGAGAATTTGTATTCTAAAATAACTTGGCTCGTTCGGAGCTGCCGGGCTGCCACCGGCTTCAAATCAAAACAACGCCATCTGCCCGCCGCGCTGCGGACGTTTGAATCGCGCCGTATCCAAAGCCCAATCTCTTTGATTCAAACCCAGACGCTGACATGCTTTCTTGAAGCGCTGCGCCAGCAAATCCGCGTACTCGCCGCTGCCGCGCATGCGGCTGCCGAACTCCGATTGGTATTCCTTACCCTCGCGCATCGCCTTCACCCGGCTCATCACATGCTGCGCTTTGAGCGGGTAATGATGCGTGAGCCAATCCTTGAACAAATCTTTTATTTCATACGGCAGCCTCAGCAGCACATAACCCGCGCCTAAAGCGCCCGCTTCCCGCGCCGCTTCCAGCGTTTTCTCCATTCCCGAATCGGTGAGGAAAGGAATCACCGGCGCCACCATCACGCCGCACGGCACGCCGGCCTCGCTTAATTTTTTTATGACCTGCAATCGCCGCGCAGGCGCCGCCGCGCGTGGCTCCAGCCGGCGCGCGATTTCATGATCCAGCGTGGTGATGGTGACATACACGCTCACCAGATTTTTTTGCGCCATCGCCTGAAGCAAATCCAGATCGCGTTCGACCATCGCCGACTTGGTGACCATCCCCACCGGGTGCTCGCACTCCGCCAGCACTTCGAGAATGCCGCGCGTGATGCGGTATTCTTTTTCGATGGGTTGATAGCAATCGGTGTTCATTCCCAGCGCAATCACATCGCAATGGTAGCCGGGTTTGGCCAGCGCCTCGCGCAAAAGCTCGGCAGCGTTGACTTTGGCAAACAATCGCGTCTCGAAATCCAGTCCGGGCGAGAGATTCACATAAGCGTGGCTGGGCCGCGCATAGCAATAAATGCAGCCGTGTTCGCAGCCGCGATAGGGATTGATGGATTGGGAAAAACCGACGTCGGGCGAATCGTTGTGCGCGATAATGCTCTTGGCGATTTCCTGCGTCACCGTGGTGACGAGCCTGGGGCTGTCCTCGTCCGGCGGCGTGTCCCAACCGTCGTCCACCGCTTCCCGCACCACGCTTTCAAAACGGCCTTCGGGATTGATGGCCGCGCCGCGGCCTTTCAGGAGTTCGGCGTGTTCGCCGGTGTGGGTTCGCAAGGGCATGGGTCAGGTCCGCAATCGTGCAGGTAAATTATAGACCGATTTCCATAACCGCGCAGCGTCCGGGTTTAGCATGGATTGAACTTTTTGGATCTCTGCGTCACATGAGGATTCTGGATTGACCGGCTCGCGCTTACGTTGTCGCGCTAGTCGACATTTTCGGTAATTTGTCCTTAAGCGCCGAATCCATTGCGGCCGGCTGTATACTTTGATAATATACAATAGTGATTTCGGTCGAGGACATCGAAGGCTTTGAATGGGATGCCGGCAACGTCATCAAGAGCCGGACGAAACATGACGTTACGCCGGCCGAAACCGAGCAGGTCTTTTTCAACGAGCCCCTGATATTGCTTCCGGACGAGAAGCACAGTGACAGGGAAACCCGATTGTTCGCCCTGGGTCACACGAATGACGGGCGGCGGCTGTTTGTGGCTTTCACCGTCCGCGGCAGGAAAATACGCGTGATCTCCTGTCGAGCCATGTCTAGAAAGGAAAGAGTAATCTATGACCAAGCATAAACCGGTACCCAAGTTTTCGATCGAAGCGGCAGAACGCCGATTTTGGCGCACACATGATTCGACTGAATACCTGAATTGGTCGAAGGCCCAGCGCGCACGTTTCCCCAACCTCAAGCCCTCGACGCAGGCGATCTCACTGCGGCTGCCTCAGCATATGCTGGAGCGTATCAAGACCGCGGCAAACCGGCGCGACGTGCCCTACCAGTCCCTGATCAAGATATGGCTAGAAGAAAAGCTGAAGGCTTAGCGTGGGTCGGATTGTTTGGAGCGGTGCTTTCCATTGCGTGTGAATTCTGGATTAACCGGTGAATCAACTCGGTTCTAATGTTTACTCGCAGCCGAACCAAACTGCCCCGGCATCCATCAAAACAATGTACACACCACCTGATTTGCGCGGGGAACTGCGGCAAGGAATCTGATGCTAACAGACGAGGAACAGCCTCTGCTCACTAAGAGTGACGTGCGCTATAGCGTGAATGCGCCAAGCTTGCCGGCTACGGTGCTGACGTTTGCGTCGGCCGCTGTGCTGACAGTGGTGGCGTTCATGTTCTCACTGCTGGTGTTTGCAATCCTGGCGACGGTCGGAGTGCTGGTTTGGGGTTACATGTGGTGGAAAACACGTGAACTGCGAAGACAGATGCGTGAGCAGCCGCCGGGCGGGCGCGTGATCGAGGGCGAAGCAACCCGCGATGACGAGTCCCACGATAAGGTTGAGCGTTGATCGCAAAGAACTGACGGACCGGTCGCCAGCGCCACCGTCCAGTGTGAAGGCCATTACTTGAGTTGGATTATTTGGACCGGTGCTCACAGTCGCGTGGGGATTCTGGATAGACCGGCATCACGAACAAATTCGGTTCAGACCACTTATGACTCATCCTCTTACCGCGTTAGCGACCACTTTGTGCTAATCCCGTAACGCTCGATGAAGCGAACTTCATTAGCAGTCAAGAAGAAATGACTTCTGCATCCGTTAAGTCGCCAAACGGAGGGCCAAACAGATATACGTCCCCGACGATCGAAGCGAATTCGCCAGCAAGGATGGATGTGGCGCATCAAATTAAGTGCTATTACTTCCCTGCAACCACAGGGGCAAAAAAACTTTACCCACTTTCGTAAGGACGGGTTTTCAACTACCGCAATAACTTTTGGTTCTCTCAGAGCAATATCTGCCTCTGCTTGGGTCGCAACTTCGACCACACGCGCAAATGATGTAGCAGACGGTATCCGTCGATAGTTCTTTTGTCGTGGGAAAGCCATAGTTTTATGAGCAAGCTCTTATCAAATCACTGGCGCACTCGTATGCGAGACCGCGAAATTTTTTTCGTTGAGTTTCGTATTTTCCTTTTCTTAAAGGTTTCTTCAAGAACCGAAGTAGAATGCAGGCTATCGCAACTCGATATTCCTGCTCTGTGCTATCACTTGCGGCTTCCACCCGTAGCCTCAAAATCGCCTCGTGCCTTTTGTCTTGCGGGATTCTCCTAGGCGGCGCAAGAAGTGGGGGGGCGTAAAGCGATCGAAGAATGTCCTCACTAAACGAGGCAATATCTTCTTCTCGCTTATCTTCATCCCACACGTCAAACGCGAGCATCACATCTAGAGTAGCCGGATCCCTCGACATTGGCCCCTTATATTTTAGTCTGTCAAAATCGATTAGTGAATACTTGAGCCAACCCGTGTTTTCCGGACACTTCTAAACGGGGACAATATCCCAGGAGGTGTCGAATGGGCAAGGAAATCGGAAAGCTGAAGGTCAACCCGGAACGTGAGCGGACGCGGTTTGGCAAGGAATTCAAGTTAGAAGCGGTGCGCTTGCTTAAGTTGGGGCAGAAGCCGGCGACGCAATTGGCGCTGGAGTTGGGGATACGGCGCAACCAGCTCTACAAGTGGCAAGCGCAACTCCAGGCCAAGGGTGATGCCAAGGCTTTCAAGGGACCCGGGCGGCCCTCGGTGGGAGAAGAAAGCGAGGTGTCGCGGCTGCGGCGCGAGCTTAAGCGGGTGATTGAGGAGCGTGACATCTTAAAAAAAGCCACGGCGTACTTTGCCAGGCGCCAGCGGTGAAGTACGCGTTCATTCGTTCGCAGCGCAGCGCGTTAGGAGTGAGCCTCTTGTGTAGGGCGCTGCGGGTATCCCAGAGCGGCTACTACGATTGGAGCACGCGTCCTGAATCGCGGCGCAGCCTGCGCGATCGCGAACTGCTCGCGCACATTCGGCACGTGCACGAAGCGAGTCGCCAAGCTTATGGCGCGAAGAAGACGTGGTTGGAACTCAAAGCGCAGGGCGTGGCTTGCGGCAAGCATCGCGTGGCGCGGTTGAGGCAGCGCGCCGGGATTGAAGCGAAGAGAAAGCGCCGCTTTCGTCTTACGGTCGAGCATCACCATAGTGCGGCCGCGGCGCCCAATCTTATCCGGCGACAGTTTGGGCGGTCCGCACCCAATCGTGCCTGGGTGGGCGATATGACCTTCATCCGCACCCGCGAAGGCTTCCTGCATCTGGCGGTACTGTTGGATCTGTACTCGCGCCGGGTGGTGGGCTGGTCGATGGGCGCGCAGCCTAATCTCGCGCTGGCGATGGATACACTCTCGATGGCGGTGCAGCAGCGCTCACCGCAAAGCGGTTTGATCCACCACACCGATCAGGGACCGCTTTACAGCGCGCGGGCCTATCGGCAGCAGCTCACTGCGCACGGCATGTGCCCCAGCATGAGTGGCAAGGGCAATGCCTACGACAATGCGGTGGCGGAGAGCTTCTTCAGCACTCTCAAGAACGAACTCGTGCACCACCGCGACTTCGCAAATCGCGATGAGGCGCGCGCAGCGATCTTCGACTACATCGAGTGTTTTTACAATCGCCAACGGTTGCATCAGACGCTCGACTGCGTGAGCCCGGCGCAATTCGAACAGATGAAAGGTGTATGCTAATTAAATCGTCCGTCAAACCCGGGTCAGCTCACTTTGACTCTATTTTTCTCCAAGATCATCGCAACTATTTCAACA
>JBOIFQ010000337.1:0-3534 GCA_050741655.1 Burkholderiales bacterium
GAATAAACGTGATTGGCAAGTCTTATCTGCATCGCCTCGGCAGCTATCACCTGCCGGCCGGTGAACAGAAGCTCCAGTCCCAGCGCGCGCCCCACCAGCCGCGGCAGGCGCTGGCTGCCGCCGAAACCGGCCATGATGCCCAAGTTCACTTCCGGCTGGCCGAATACCGCGCGCTCGGAAGCGAGAATAAAATCGCAACTCAGCGCCAGCTCGCAGCCGCCGCCCAGGCAATAACCGTTGACCAGCGCGATAACCGGAATGGGCAACAGCTCCAGCCCGCGAAAAATCAGCAGCCCTTTTTCGGAAAAGCCCTTCGCTTGCAGCGGCGTGTAATTTTGCATTGCCGAAATATCCGCGCCGGCGACAAAAGCCTTGTCACCCGCGCCGGTCAGCAGCAGCACGCGCGCATTTTCATCGGCGCCAACTTTTTTCACGGCATCGCCGATTTCATCCAGCGTGGCGGAATTCAGCGCATTCAGCGCCTTGGGGCGGTTGACGGTGAGGAGATGAACCCCCGCTTCAGGTGTTTCGAGAAGGATGTTTTGGTAAGTCATTATTTAGTGTAGTCGTGGAACCCCCGTCCGGACTTACGGCCGAGGCGCCCGGCATCCACCATTTCCTTCAACAGCGGACACGGGCGGTATTTGGAATCATTAAACCCATCGTACAGCACTTCCATCACCGCGAGGCAGGTATCGAGGCCGATCAGGTCGGCCAGCGCCAGCGGGCCGATGGGATGGTTCATGCCAAGCTTCATCACGGTATCAATATCTTCCGCGCCGGCCAGCCCTTCATACAGGGTATAAACCGCTTCGTTGATGAGCGGCATTAAAATCCGGTTGGAAACAAAACCGGGGCTGTTTTTCACCGCCACCGGCGTCTTGCCGATTTTGCGCGTGAGCGTTTCAATCGCCTGATACACCGCGTCCGACGTTTGCAGTGCACGAATGATTTCCACCAGCTGCATCAGCGGCACCGGATTCATGAAATGCATGCCGATGACTTGCTGCGGGCGCGCCGTTGCGGCGGCGATTTTGGTGAGCGAAATCGAGGAAGTGTTGCTGGCGAGTATCGCGTTCTTCTTGCACACGCGGTCAAGATCGCTCAGCAGCTTCAACTTGAGTTCAAGGTTTTCGCTCGCCGCTTCCACCGCCACATCCACGGCGGCGAATTGTTGCACGTCGGTCGTGACTGCGATGCGCTTGAGCGTTGCGGTTTTATCCGCTGCGCTGATTCTTTCTTTCTTGATCAGCCGCTCGAGACTGTCGCTGATGGCGTGCATTCCGCGCTGCAATGCGGCATCAGACACATCCAGCAGTTTCACTTCAAAACCGCAGGCGGCAAATACCTGGGCGATGCCGTTGCCCATGGTTCCCGCGCCTATGACTCCGATTTTTTTTATTTCCATTTATTAAAACGCTGAATTTTTAACCGCAAAGCACGCTGGCAGTATATATATAAAATATTGTTTTAAATAAATATTTTATACATTATATTGATTTCACCGGACTCTGGCGGCAGACGCCCAAATACCTTGCAGTCTAGCCTGATGTTTGACGCAAGGTTGTCATCTGGTTGACAATCCGCACTCATGACGACACTCAAAGAAATGTTGCGCGCCTCGCTCTGGGTGCGTTCGCTCAACACTGAGCAATTGAGCCGCGTTGAAGACGAAGTGGTGGAACGCACCGTACCCGCAGGCGGTTTCGTGTGCCGCAAGGGTGAGCCGGTGGATCACTGGATCGGAGTGATTGAGGGCCTGGTAAAAATGAGCAGCGTGTCGCCCGCGGGCAAGCCGGTGACTTTCATCGGCATCGCGGACGGCGGCTGGTTCGGCGAAGGTTCACTGTTAAAAACCGAAGCGCGCAAATACGACGTGGTCGCGCTGCGCGACAGCCGCATTGCCTATATGCCGCGCGCAACCTTCACCTGGCTGCTCGACACCAGTCTGGACTTCAACCGTTTTCTGCTGATGCAGCTCAATGAGCGGCTAGCATTGTTCATTTCGCTGGTGGAATTCGACCGCATGCTCGAGCCCGATGCGCGCATCGCGCGCTGCCTCGCCTCCATGTTCAACCCTTATCTGAATCCGGGCATGGGGACGCGGCTCAATATCTCGCAGGAGGAAATCGGTCTTCTGGCCGGCGCCTCGCGCCAGCGCGCCAACCAAGCGCTGCAAATATTGGAAAAAGCGGGGCTGATCCGGGTGGAATACGGCGGCGTGACCATACTGGACGTGGAAGGCTTGCGCCGCTTCGGCGCCTAAACCGCATTACATATTGCGCCGATACTGGCCGCCGACCTCGAACAGGGCGTGCGTGATCTCACCCAGCGAACACACGCGCACCGCTTCCATCAGAACCGCGAATACGTTCTCGTTGTTGATGACCGCCTGCTTCAGGCGCGAGAGCATGGGGCCGGAATCTTTTTTGTTGCGCGTCTGAAAATCACGCAGCCGTTTCAGCTGGCTTTGTTTTTCGTCCTGTGTCGAGCGTATCAGTTCCAGCTTTTGCGGCGTCGCGTCGCCGTGCGGGTTGCGGAAAGTGTTGACGCCGATGATGGGATACGAACCGTCGTGCTTGCGGTGCTCGTAATAAAGCGATTCCTCCTGAATCTTGCCGCGCTGATAACCGGTTTCCATCGCACCCAGCACTCCGCCGCGTTCGGAAATCGCCTCGAATTCCTTCAGCACCGCTGCTTCCACCAGATCGGTCAGCTCCTCGATAACAAATGAACCCTGACTGGGATTTTCGTTTTTCGCCAGCCCCCACTCGCGGTTGATAATCATCTGGATCGCCATCGCGCGCCGCACCGATTCCTCGGTCGGGGTGGTGATCGCCTCGTCGTAAGCATTGGTGTGCAGCGAATTGCAGTTGTCGTAAACCGCGATCAGCGCCTGCAGCGTGGTGCGGATATCGTTGAACGCGATCTCCTGCGCGTGCAGCGAGCGCCCCGAGGTCTGCACGTGATATTTGAGTTTCTGGCTGCGCTCGTTGGCGCCGTATTTGTTTTTCATCGCCACCGCCCAGATGCGCCGCGCCACCCGCCCCAGCACGGTGTATTCCGGGTCCATGCCGTTGGAGAAGAAAAATGAAAGATTGGGCGCGAAATCATCAATGTGCATGCCGCGCGCTAAGTAGGCTTCGACGAAAGTGAAACCGTTGGCGAGCGTGAACGCGAGCTGGGAAATCGGATTGGCGCCGGCTTCCGCGATGTGGTAGCCGGAAATCGAAACCGAATAGAAATTTTTCACGTTGTGGTGGACAAAATATTCTTGGATGTCGCCCATCACCTTCAATGAAAACTCGGTGGAGAAAATGCAGGTGTTCTGTCCCTGGTCTTCCTTGAGGATATCGGCCTGCACCGTACCGCGGACGTTCTCCAGCGTCCAGGCGCTGATCTTCGCGGTCTCCTGTTCGTTCGGCCGCCGCCCGTGCTGCGCGGCGAACTTGTCGATCTGCTGGTCCATCGCGGTGTTGACGAACATCGCCAGAATGGTTGGAGCCGGTCCGTTGATGGTCATCGACACCGAGG
>JBOIFQ010000338.1:0-1652 GCA_050741655.1 Burkholderiales bacterium
TAATATAACATTTAATTTTATTATAATTTTAAGCGCAGCCAAAATTTCGATAGGAGTAAATTGCTTTTCATCTAAAACTCAATCGGTATACTCAAACACCTTCACCACTTTTTCCACGCCTCCAGTGGTGGCGGCGATGTCGGCGGCGGCTTCCGCTTCCTTGTGGTTGACGATTCCCATCAGGTACACCACTTTATTTTCGGTCACGATCTTCACCCAGTTGGCCTGGAATTTTCTTTCCGAAACGAAGCGCGATTTGACCTTGGAGGTAATCAGCGTGTCGTTGCTGCGCGAGCCAAACGATGTCGCTTCGCCCACCTTGAGTTCGTTGGTCACATTGCGCACGTTCTGAACTTCCCTGGCGATTTGTTCGGTGCCTGTCTTGACGTCTTCGGTCGGCACTTCGCCGGTGAGCAGCACGTTGCGGTTGTAGCTGGTGACGTTCAGGTGTAGTTTGTCGCGCAAGCCGTTGTATTTTTCGGTAACCCGCCCACTGGCCTTGAATTCGATGGTCTCGTCTTCGAGCAGCGCGGCATTGCTGCGGCGGTCATCCGCCACCAGCGCGCCGCCCGCCGCGCCGCCGGCGAGCACGGCGATACAACCTTGCAATACGGGGATCAGCAAAACCACAACCAGAAATAATTTGCGCATCATTCGACTCCCAAGAGTAAACAATCAATCGCATCGCACAGGCAATGCAGTGTCAGTAAATGAATTTCCTGTATGCGCGCCGTGTTGTTGGCGGGCACGCAGATGTGGATGTCTCCTTCGTTCACGGTTTCCGCCATCTGCCCGCCGGATTTGCCGGTGAGCGCCACCACCTGCATCTGCCGCTCGTGCGCGGCGTGCATGGCTTCGATCACGTTTTTGGAATTGCCGGAAGTGGAAATCGCCAGCAGGATATCGCCGGCTTGCCCCAGCGCGCGCACCTGTTTGGAGAAAATCTGATCGAAACTGTAGTCGTTGGCGATGGAAGTGAGAGTGGAGGTGTCGGTGGTGAGCGCCAGCGCCGCCAGCCCCGGGCGCTCCATTTCAAAGCGGTTGAGCAATTCCGCCGCGAAGTGCTGCGCGTCCGCCGCCGAGCCGCCGTTGCCGCAGCTCAGGATTTTCCCGTCGCGCATCAGGCATTGCGCCATGCGCTCGGCGGCGCTGGCGATGGGCGCCGCCAGCATGTCCATCGCCTGCAGCTTCAAGTGCGCGCTGTCGGAGAAGTGTCCGTTGATGCGGGCGATTAAATCCATTCAGTCAATAATTCGTGATTGAGCAAGGTGTATTGTGCGGCATATCAAGGGTGTTCTTCAAATGCATTTTTAATCCATTCGATTTCGTTCCCGCTCGCGCCGCTCAGCAGCAGCGCGTCGAAGCGGCAGGACGGCGCGCTTTTCAACGCAGCCAGATAATGCCGCGCCGCCTTGACGAGCCGCATCTGCTTTTGCGCCGTGATGCTGGCCGCGGCGCCGCCGAAATCCGGGTTTTTGCGCAGCCGCACTTCGGCGAACACCAGCGTGTTGCCGTCGCGCAAAATCAAATCAATTTCACCGAAACGGCAGCGGTAGTTGGTTTCTAGCAGCTTGAGACCCTGTTTTTGCAGGAAGGTTGCGGCCTGCCGTTCCGCAACGGCACCGTCAGTTTTTGGGTTCATACAGCAGTAC
>JBOIFQ010000339.1:0-3143 GCA_050741655.1 Burkholderiales bacterium
GCAGTGACGAGGCCCTGGATCGCCTGGCCAACGTGGAGGAACTCGTGGCCGCGGCGCAGGATTTCCTGGATCGGCGGGAGGACCCCGCGGTGAAAGCCGTGGAGGAGCAGGACGGAACGCCCGCCGGCACTCCCCTGGAATCCTTTTTGCAGGAAATCTCCCTGGTCTCGGATACCGACGCCCTGAAACAAAGCCAGGACGCGGTGACCTTGATGACCGTGCATTCCGCCAAGGGACTGGAATTTCACAGCGTCTTCATCAGCGGCCTGGAGGAAGGCTTGTTTCCGCACGAGAACAGCGTGAATGAAGACGGCGGGCTGGAAGAAGAGCGGCGCCTGATGTATGTGGCGCTCACGCGCGCGCAGCGCAGATTGGTTTTGAGTTTTGCGCAAAGTCGCATGCTGCACGGGCAGACGCACTACCATATCGCTTCACGTTTCCTGCGGGAAATCCCGGAGAATCTGCTCCAGCGGGTCAACAGCAGATTAAGTGTTCAGACTGCGGGGTTGAGGGGTCAAAGCACGGCCGCTTCAACTGCTCAAGCTTCGGTCTTCGGCGCCAAACAGCCCTGGCGCATCGGCCAGAATGTGCAGCATCCGAAATTCGGCGCCGGCGTCATCGTCAATGCCGAAGGCCGCGGCGCGGACGCGCGCGTGCAGGTGAATTTTCACCAGGAGGGCGTGAAGTGGTTGATGATCGAATACGCCAAATTGAGTCCGGCCTAGCAAAACTACTGCGCGGCCGATCTGCGTTGTTGCGCGCTCACTCAAGGCTCGCCGTACTTTCTATGTACTGTCTCGCCTTTCGCTCGCCCGCGCCTAGCATCTCGGCCTGCTCGTGACGTTTTGTATCAAGCTGCTTTTCCTCATTGAGGAAAAATGTCGCGGTAGCCGGTGTAAATCGAAGTGAAAATTACCGGCAGCAGCACCAGAAGTCCCAGGCCGAACGGAAGCGCGGCGAGGATCGACAAAACAAAAAGCACCACGCCATACACCAGAAACGGAATAATATTTTTCAGGCAGGCGTTGAAGCTGGCTTTGAGCGCCGCCACCGGCGGGGCATCCTGGAACACCGCGAGCGCGGGAGCGAACCACAGCGCCATCGCCAGCGGCACGTAAAGCGCCAGCGCCACCAGCAGCGCCAGCATGATGCTGCCCATCGCGGCGGTTATCGCCGCCAAATCGGGCTGCCCGCCTTTTATCAGCGCCAACAGCGTGCTGCCGCCCAGCATCAGCATCACGCCCAGAATAACGATTTGTCCGACCAGATACACTCCGCCCAGCGCGATCAGCGCATTGGCGTTTTTCTTGAAGCCGGCGAACAAATGCGCGATTTCCAGCTCCTCGCCGTTTTGCTGCGCCTGGCAGCCCAGCAGCAAGCCGCCCAGAAATACTGGCGAGAGCAGGTACAATACCAAAGGCCCGAGCACCGGGATGAAGTGCAGTGCGATGGTAATCAGAAGCAGGATGATGAACAGCACCACCCAGATGACCGGGCTTTTCCTGAAAAGATTGAACCCTTCGACGATCCACTGCCAGCCCCGCCCAGCCGTGACCTGACGTGCTTCCATAGCGCTCTCCAATCTTGTGTTTTTTTTAACTTACACTCCTTTGGGGTGAATATCAAAGCCCGCCGATGCCGGATTGCCCGCTCGCATGGCTTTGCAGTAATTTCAGGAAATGATTGGGGTCCTTGGCGTGAGTGAGTTCGCCCGGCCGCGGCAGGTGAAAGTCGTACAGGCGCGACATCCAGAAGCGCAACGCGCCCGCGCGCAGCATCACCGGCCAGGCCTCGCACTCGGTGGCGGTAAACGGCCGCAGTACTTGGTAGGCGCCAAGAAATGCGTGGGTGCGTTCGGCGTCGAGCCGGTAATTTTCGCTGAGGCACCAGTCGTTGACGGCGATCGCCACGTCGTAGAGCAGCACGTCATTGCAGGCAAAATAAAAATCAATCACCCCGCTCACCGCATCGCTGTGAAACAGCACATTGTCGCGGAACAAGTCGGCGTGTATCACCCCGCGCGGCAAATCCTGATAGCGGTAGAGCGACTGGAAATGCAATTCCGCTTCCAGCAGCCCGGCTTCTTCCCGCGCCAGAAACGGCAGGACGCGCGGCGCGGCGGCGCTCCACCAGTGCGTGCCGCGCGGGTTGTTCATGTGCAGGGTGAAAGTCTGTCCGGCGAGATGCATATCGGCCAGCAACTCGCCCACTTCCGCGCATTGCGCCGCCGAAGGATTTTTCAAATCCACGCCTTGCAGGCAACTCACCAGGCATGCCGGTTTGCCGTTCAGCTCGCCGAGAAAATTATTTTGCAGATTGGCGATGGGATTGGGGCAGGGTATGCCATGGCTCGCCAGGTGCGACATCAGATGCAGGTAAAACGGCAGTTCGTGCGCCTTGAGTTTTTCGAACAGCGTCAGCACGTAGCGGCCGTGCGTGGTGTCCACGAAATAATTGGTGTTCTCGATGCCGGCGGCGATGCCGCGCAAACCGGCGAGCGCGCCCAGCGAATAGCTTTTCAGCCAATCGGCAAGCTCATCTTTGGCGACGGTGGTGAAGACGGACATGGTTAATCAGCAGACGCCTGCGCAACACCGCAGACCGGCCGCGCAGTAGTTTTGCATCAAGCTTTAGAATTCAAGCAACAGCCACAGCGGAACCTTGACCGGATTATCCAGCCCGTCGCGGCGCACGAACTTGCCCTGCCCCGATTCGTCCATCAGGTAATAAGGAATGCCATGCGCGGGCGTGACTTTAATCATATAGAGCCGGCCGCGCACGCGGTATTCCTCGATGGTTTGCTCGCCGCGCTTGATAATGGTGACCTCCGGTTCGAGCGGGGAATCACTGGGCGGCGGAGGCGGCGGCGCTTCGGGCAGCGGCTGCAAATCCTTGGGCCGCTGCGGGCTTTGCGCCGCGGCGCACAGAACAAAACCAAGCAGAACAGCGGTAACAATGAGACGCATGAATTGATGTGCCGGAAAAGAAAGAGGCGCTATTTTACCATCAGAGCCTTAGGAACCTCTGATTAAGTCCTCCGCGGCTTGCGTTGCAGGCAAAATGCGGATGGCTGCAAGGCGCGCGACGAAGGTCGTAGCTGGGACTACGACACCGAGGAGCGCAACGCCGCAGACGCCGCATTT
>JBOIFQ010000340.1:0-3190 GCA_050741655.1 Burkholderiales bacterium
GGCATGGCGCGCACCACCACCAGGCCCGATTGCGGGTTCACCACCACATTCCGCCCTTCGGTGTTGCCGATGATGGCGATCAGGGATTTTTCCAGGTCTGTCCAGAAATCGGTTTTGGAACTGGTGGTGATTTTGCTGCTGTCCACTGATGAGCCGATGCCGCCGCCGCCCACTGTGCCCGAGTTGATGACGGCGGCGCCGCTGCCGACGCCGGCCCCGATATTGCCCACGCCGTTGGGCGTGATCACCGCGCCGGTCGAGCTGACCCGCAGATCCGACGTGCCTTTGCGCTCGCCGGATAGATAATTCACCTGGAATATACGGGTTTGCAGGCTCAGCGGCTGGATGAAAATGCGCGTGCCTTCGGCCCGGTATTCATAGCCGTAAAGGTCGCGCATGGCGTTGAGCGCTTCGAATACAGTTGCATCCTTGAGGTTGAGGGAAATGGGCTGGCGGACTTCGGGATTCACCAGCATGCTGTAGCGCGTGCCGGAAACGATGGCGAGAAACACCTGGTTTGCCGGAGCGCTGTTCACCGCCAGATCAAAGCGCGGCTCGCGCTCCTCGGCCTTGGGCAATTCCACAGACAGTGGCGGAACCAGCGCCTTGCTCACCGCCTCGGCTTGCGCCGCCTCGGCTTTTCTTTCCAGCGCCGCGCTGAGTTCGGCGTTGATCTGCGTGGACGTGGTGTCGTACCTGGTATGCTGGCTGGCGCAGCCCGCCACGCTTAACACCAGCACCGCACAACGAAAAAACATTCTCATTTTATGTTTCCTTAGTCTGCGCAATGAGTCCCGATTCTTGGCCGGGAACGTATTACTTTATTTTAGAAACAGCCTGTCCCGCCGTCTTATCGATGTCGGGAAACAATTTAAGCGTTTGCAGACTGCTGCCTTTACTGAGAACCACTTCGCTCTCGCTGATTTTGATCAGCTTGGCGGAACCATAGCTGCCGCCAAGCTGCACGGTTTCGCCGCTGATGATAGCTGCTTTCCGCAGCGGCGAAATCAGCACCGATTGCAAAACCGGGCCGCTACGCACTCCGCGCGCCAGCGCCTCCGAGGTCTCGGCCGGGCGCGTGGGGTCGGGCAGATTTTCGGCTTGCGCCGCGGCGCAGGCGAGCAACAGACAAAATCCAGCCAACCGCGCCCGCTGCCGGCCTGAGCCGTAATCGGGTTTCATACCACCAGCCATGTCTTGTCGAAGCTCAGGGTGTAAAGTGTCAAGGTCAGCCTGGCATCGGGATAGTGCTCGACCTTCAATTGCGCATTGCTCCATAGCATTTGCCGCGGCAGGCGCTCCAGCTCGGACACATAGCCCAGCAACTCCAGATAATTTCCGCGCACGGTGATCTGCACACCGTGCTTGTATATTTCCCGTTCTCCTTGCTCCGCGCTTCCCGCATCGCCGGCCAGAGTAGTCACCGGCAAGGTTTGCAGCTCGATCAATTGCAACTGGCGGTTATGTCTCAATATCTGCTCCAGTTGCTCGGCCATCTTGTCCGGCGGAATCAGGCGCTCACGCTTGCCCTGGACAAAACTATCAAGCTGCGCGAGCTGGCTGCGCAGCGTTTCGAGCCGGCGCAGGTTGACGGCGCCCGGATCGCGGCCGCGCGCTTCCACCGCGGCCTGGATTTGAACCTGGATGGTTTTCAGTTGATCCTGCTGCTGCGTCACCTGCTGCGAGAGCGATTTCTGCCTTGCGAACAACGGCTCCAGCAACAGCACATTGACCAGGGTGACGAGTATCAGCGCCGCCATCGCGAATATCAACGCGCGCTCGCGCAGTTTCAGATCATCTATCTTGCCGGCCCAGGTCTGCCAATCCAGTTTCATTTCTGCCTCTCGTTGATCAGGGACTGTAGAATGGATTCAAGCTGGCGCAGGTTATTTTCGCTGGCGGCGGGAAGCGGCGCCGGTTTTTTCGCGGCTTGGGACGCGGACTCCGGCGTCTCCGGCGGCGCGGATTGCAGGCTGAATTCGACATAGCCGCCCGGCTTTTCGCCCGCGCCGCTTTTGGGCAGCCCCAGTTGCAGCGAAGCGAACTGCCGCCCTTTCATCACCGCTTCGTGGTTCAGCCGCAGAATATATTTCGGCACTAGCTCGGGACGCAGCGCGCGCCCTCTCAGCGTCATTTCATCGCCGCCGATTTCGAAACCGGTCAGCCATAAGCCGTCCACTTTCTGCCGCGCGAAGGCCCGCATGTAAGCGGAATAGCCCTGGCTCACTCCCCCCACTTCATTGCGCAGCGCCACCGATACATCGAGGCGGCTTTGCAGCTGCGCTTCCAGCTTTTTAATTTCAGCCTCGGTCGCCGCAGCGCCCTGAGGGGAAAGCTGGTTGCTGAATTTCGCCAGCCGCGCTTCTTCGCTTGCGAGTTTTTTCGCGGAATCCTGCGTACGCTCTTTGAGTTCGCCCACCTGGTACCAGGCATAAACGGTGAAAATCACGCAGCCGGCCAGAATCAACCCCAGCGCCTGCAGCATCGCCAGTGCGGAAAAATGTTTTTCCTGCTTGAGAAAGATCGGGCTGTAAAGATTAACCTGCTGACTCATGATCAGGTTTCCGTGGAACAAGTAGTTTGGTCATTGCGAGGAGGCATAGCCGACGTGGCAATCTCAAAACCGGGATTGCTTCGCTCCGCTCGCAAAGACGGAAATCTCACAGCGCTTTTCCTTCTTGACGCAGCGCCGCGCCCAGCACCTGAAAATACCGCGCCTGATTTTCGGTTTCGTTGAGTTCCGGGGTGGCGGTGAAATCCAGCGCGCGCGACAGATTGAGCGCCTCTACCGGCAAACTGAGATTGGGCGCGAGATAGGCTGCGAGGGCGATGGAATCAGGCAGCGGCCCCAGCAGCAGCCTGCCGAGCGCGATGAAATGATAGCTGCGATCGAAATAATCGAGCGAGCGCTGCAGTTCCAGCACCACGCGCTCGAAATTCTGCTTGCGCAAGGCTTCGTCCGCATCGTTAAGCTGCGACAGGGTCACATCGATGCGCCGCGACAAATAAAGCTCACCGCCGTGCGTAAATGTCAGCAACCCGCCGCCCTGGTCAAACGACAGCAGCGCCACGCCCTTGCCGTCGCGCTCGAACAGCGCGGCAATGTTTCTTTGCGCCATTTCCGGAATATCAATCACCGCCAGCGGGATTTTCGCTTCCTGAAAACGCGCGACCCGGCCCTGGATAAGTT
>JBOIFQ010000341.1:0-7299 GCA_050741655.1 Burkholderiales bacterium
ATTCTCACCGATCAGCCGGGCAAGGCGAGCTGGCCCATCACCGGCGCTTCATTCATCCTGATTTATAAACAGCAGGCTGATCCTGCGAAAGGCACGCAGGTGCTCAAGTTCTTCGACTGGGCTTACAAGAACGGCGACAAGCTCGCCGAGGAACTGGATTACGTACCGATGCCGGATAACGTGGTGAAACTGATCGAAACCGCGTGGAAAAACCAGATCAGCGACAGTGGCGGTAAATTGGTCTGGCGCTAGGCTATTTTTCTCAAGCTGTCTTTGCAACGGGCGCAAGTCGCCCGTTTTTATTAAATGAGAGATAATGACGGTGAATTCGTCTAGCGTGTCTTCCATCATCGAAACCATTGAACAAGACTTGGCGATTCCAGAACCGGTGCGGCAACGCCTGAACTGGCTGCGCTGGCAGGACTGGCTGTTCGAGAAAACCACTCTCGTTTTCGCCTTGGCGGTGCTGTTGTCTCTCACCGCCATCATGATTGCGCTCACCATCGGCGCATGGCCGGCATTCCGCGAATTCGGCCTCGGCTTCATTACCAGCACCGAATGGAATCCAGTCACCGACCGCTACGGCGCGCTCAACGCGATTTACGGTACCTTGGTGACTTCGTTCATTGCGCTGCTGATCGGCGTACCGGTGAGCTTTGGCATCGCGCTGTTTCTCACCGAGCTCTGTCCGCGCTGGCTCAAGCGTCCGCTCGGCACCGCGGTAGAACTGCTGGCGGCGGTGCCGAGCATTATCTACGGCATGTGGGGCTTGTTCGTCTTCGCGCCGGTGTTCGGCGACGTCATTCAACCCGCGCTGCAACAGACCCTCGGGCGGCTGCCGCTGCTCGGTCAGCTGTTCCAGGGCGCGGGGGTAGGTATCGGCATGCTGGCGGCCGGCATCATCCTCGCCATCATGGTCATTCCTTTCATCGCCTCGGTGATGCGCGATGTGTTTGATGTGGTGCCCGCCGTGCTCAAGGAATCCGCTTACGCCTTGGGCGCCACCACCTGGGAAGTCGCGCGTCACATCGTATTACCCTACACCAAGATAGGTGTGGTGGGCGGTATCATGCTGGGTTTGGGGCGCGCGCTGGGCGAAACCATGGCAGTGACTTTCGTCATCGGCAACGCGCACCACATCAGCGCTTCGCTGTTCGCGCCGGGCAACAGCATCGCTTCGACTCTGGCCAACGAATTCGCCGAAGCCGGCAAGGATTTGCATATCGCCTCGCTGATCGCGCTCGGGCTGCTGCTGTTTTTCATCACTTTCCTGGTGCTCGCCGCCGCCAAGCTGCTGCTCCTCAGGCTCGCCAAACAGGAAGGCGCCAGAACATGAATGAACTGTACCGCAAGCGGCTGTTCATCAATCACCTGAGTCTCGGTTTATCGCTGATTGCGATGGCCATAGGAATGTTTTTTCTGTCCTGGATTCTGTACACACTGACGGTGCGCGGTTTCGGCGGCCTGAGCCTGGGTCTTTTCTCCCAGATGACGCCGCCACCGGGTAGTTCCGGCGGGCTCGCCAACCCCATTGCCGGCAGCCTGATGATAGTCGGCAGCGCCACGTTCATCAGCACGCCGATCGGAATTCTTGCCGGGATTTATCTCGCGGAATACGGACAACGCGGCTGGGTGGCGCCGCTCACCCGCTTCGTCAACGATATTCTGCTCTCGGCGCCGTCCATAGTCGTGGGCTTGTTTGTGTATACCGTGTACGTCGCCAAAGCCGGACATTTTTCGGGATGGGCCGGCTCATTCGCGCTGGCCTTGCTGGCGGTCCCGGTGGTGGTGCGCACCACCGAAAACATGCTGTGCCTGGTGCCCAGCAGTCTGCGCGAAAGCGCCGCCGCCCTGGGCGCGCCGCGCTGGAAAGTGATTTCACTGGTCACGCTGCGCGCGGTGAAAGGCGGCGTGATTACCGGCATCCTGCTGGCGGTGGCGCGCATCAGCGGCGAAACCGCGCCGCTGCTGTTCACCGCGCTCAACAACCAGTTCTGGTCCAGCGATCTCAACGCGCCGATGGCCAATCTGCCGGTGGTGATTTTCCAGTTTGCCTTGAGCCCGTACGAAAACTGGCAGACGCTGGCGTGGGCCGGCGCCTTGCTCATCACGCTGGCGGTGCTGGGACTCAATATCCTGGCGCGTACTTTTTTCCGTGAACGCATTTAGCGAGTAAAAACATGAATAATCCGCAACTCACCGTATCACCGAAAATAAGTGTCAACAACCTGTCGTTTTTTTACGGCGCGTTTCAGGGCTTGAAGGACGTCTCGTTCGAGATCGCGGAAAAGCAGATCACCGCATTCATCGGCCCTTCCGGCTGCGGCAAATCCACGCTGCTGCGCACTTTCAACCGCATGTATGACCTTTACCCTGGGCAGCGCGCGAGCGGAGAAATCCTGTTGAACGGCAAAAACATTCTCGCCGCCGGTCTGGATTTGAATCTTCTGCGCGCCAAGGTCGGCATGATTTTTCAGAAACCCACGCCGTTTCCGATGTCCATTTACGACAACATCGCTTTCGGGGTCAGACTTTATGAAAATCTTTCCCGGCGCGACATGAACGAACAGGTGGAATGGGCGCTGAAAAAAGCCGCGCTGTGGGACGAAGTCAAGGACAAGCTCAACCAGAGCGGGCTCTCGCTTTCGGGCGGCCAGCAGCAACGGCTGTGCATCGCGCGCGGGGTCGCGGTAAAACCGGAAGTGCTGCTGCTGGATGAACCGACTTCGGCGCTGGATCCGATTTCCACCGCGAAAATCGAGGAGCTGATTGATGAACTCAAGGCCGACTACACCATCGCCATCGTCACTCACAACATGCAGCAGGCGGCGCGGGTTTCTGACTATACTGCCTATATGTATCTGGGCGAGCTGGTTGAATTCGGCCGCACCGATGAAATTTTCATCAAACCCAGGCGCAAGGAAACCGAGGACTACATCACCGGCCGCTTCGGCTAGCCAGAGGAAACCATGAACGAACATACTTCAAAACAGTTTGATGCCGACATGGAGGCGATCCGCACTTCGGTGCTGAACATGGGCGGCCTGGTCGAGCAGCAGTTGCTGCGCGCCATCAACGCGCTCAAATCGGGCGACGGCGAAGCCACGCCGGAACTGCTCGCCGACGAAGGCCGCATTAACGATTTGCAAGTGGAAATTGATCGGCTGTGCAGCCAGATCATCACCAAACGCCAGCCGACGGCGATTGACCTGCGCATGGTGATGACGTTCGCCAAAACCGTCAACGACCTGGAGCGCATCGGCGACGAAGCCAAGAAAGTCGCGGCTAAGGCGCAGCTGATCCACGAAAGCCGCCGCATCACCACCGGGCAGCTGCATGAACTCACCTGGGTGTCGGAAAGCGCGCGCCGCATGGTGCAAAAAGCGCTCGACGCGCTGGCGCGGCTGGATCTCAAGGCCGCCGCGGAAGTGCTGCGCGAGGACGAGAAAATTGACGCCGAGTTCGTGAGCATCGTGCGGCAGATGGTGAGTTATTCGATGGAAGATCCGCGCACCATTTCCGCCTGTATCGAAATCGTCCTGGTCGCCAAGGCTATCGAACGCATCGGCGACCATGCCAAGAATATTTGCGAATACGTGGTGCATGTGGTCAAAGGCAAAGATGTGCGTCACATCAGTCCGACCGAAATCGCGCTGGAAATCAGCGAGGATGAATAGGCATACATGGCCACGACGGTATTAATAGTCGAAGACGAGCCGGCGATTCAGGAGCTGCTGTCCACCACCCTGATGCGCGCCGGTTATGAAGTGCAGCGCGCGGCCGATGCCAGCGTGGCGATGGGCGCGCTGCACGATAGCTTGCCGGACATGATACTCCTGGATTGGATGCTGCCCGGCCGCTCCGGACTGACGCTGGCGCGTGAATTGCGCAGCAACCCGCGCACCAAGTCGGTTCCCATCATCATGGTGACGGCGCGTGTCGAGGAAGACAGCAAGGTCTCCGGCCTGGAACAGGGCGTGGACGATTACATCACCAAGCCATTTTCCCCGCGCGAGTTGCTGGCGCGGGTCAAGGCGGTGCTGCGCCGGCGCGCGCCGCACGCCACCGACGACACCATTCAGGTCGGCGGTTTAAGCCTCGACCCTGCTTCGCACCGCGTTGCCTGCGCGGGGAAAACCATATCACTGGGGCCCACGGAATTCCGCCTCCTGCACTTTTTAATGACGCACCCGGATCGTGTCTATTCACGCGCGCAATTGCTGGATCAAGTCTGGGGCGACCATGTGTTTCTGGAAGAACGCACGGTGGATGTGCATATCCGCCGCCTGCGCCTGGCTCTGGAACCTTACGATTATCACCGCCTGATCGAAACCGTACGCGGCAGCGGCTACCTTCTGACCGGCAAACCGGCCTGAAAATCTCTGATTGCGCGCGATGCGATAAAATGCGCGGACTTAATCAGAAGTTTCCGATATGAATCTCATCTGGGCGCGCAATCTTGCGACGCTCGCGATAATCCTGGCGTTTGCCCTGGCCGGCTGGGTGCTGTTCGGCGCACTAACCGGATTGGGCGTGCTCGCTTTCGGCGCGCTGCTGCTGGTCTTCTACCACACTTATCACCTGGAGCAACTCGAGCGCTGGACGCAAAGCGAGATGGAAACCCCGGTGCCGCTCGGGCATGGCACGTGGGAGCAAGCGTTTGCCGGCATTTACCAGCGTGTGCGCCGGCGCAAGGAAGCCGAGCAGAGTCTCGCCAGCGCGCTCATGCGCCTGCAGGAAGCCAGCGAGGCGATGCCCGATGGCTTGGTCATTCTCAGCCGCGACGATCGTATCGAGTGGCTGAACCAGCGCGCCATCCAGCATCTGGGCCTGGATCGGGAACATGACATCAATCAGCCGCTCGCCAACCTGGCGCGCCAGCCCGAGATTGTCGAATTTCTCGCACAGGGCAATTTCGGCGAGCCGCTGGTGGTGAAATCGGCGCGCGATCAACGCTTGACCCTGGCACTGCAAATCATTCCCTACGGCGCGGAGCAAAAGCTGCTGGTCACCCGCGACGTATCGAAACTGGAGGAAGTGGAAACGCTGCGGCGCGATTTCATCGCCAACGTTTCACACGAGCTGCGCACGCCGCTTACCGTGCTGTGCGGTTTCCTGGAAACACTGGAAGACCTGGCGCCCGATGATCCCGACTTGCCGCGTTTTCTGAATCTCATGCAAGCGCAGGCCGGCAATATGCAAAGGCTGGTGAATGATTTGCTGACTCTGTCGCAGCTGGAAAGCTCGCAAAATCCGCTGCGGGAAGAACCGGTGGATGTGGCCAAGCTGATGCAGCGCATGCAGAGCGACGCACAAGCACTCAGCGCCGGCGCGCACCGCATCAAACTGCAAATTGATTCATTGAGCAAGGTTCTGGGCAATGAAGCCGAACTGGCGAGCGCGTTTGGCAATCTGGCCAGCAACGCGGTGCGTTACACGCCACAAGGCGGAGACATTAACCTGCGCTGGTATGACAACGGCAACGGCGCGGTGTTTGAAGTGCGCGACACCGGCATCGGCATTCCTGCCGAACATATCCCGCGCGTCACCGAGCGTTTTTATCGCGTGGACCGCGGCCGCTCGCGTGATTCCGGCGGCACCGGTCTGGGACTCGCCATCGTCAAGCATGTGGTATTGCGGCATCAGGCCGAGCTCGCCGTAGACAGCACGCCCGGCAAAGGCAGCACCTTCGCCATCCATTTTCCCGCGTCACGCTGTCTGCGCTGAAATAAAAACGGGCGCTGAGAGCGCCCGTGATAATTAAAACTGAATGGTTTTTAGAACACGTGGCGGATGCCCAGGCCAAAGCCCTGGTTGCGCGCACCGCCGCCGGTAGGAAGAGTCGCACCGTTGCCCAACTGGTAATTGGCAAACGTACCGTTGTTGATCAGGGTGTAAAGCGCGTACACATCGGTGCGCTTGGAAAAA
This sequence comes from Burkholderiales bacterium, assembly GCA_050741655.1. GTDB lineage: Bacteria > Pseudomonadota > Gammaproteobacteria > Burkholderiales > JAHFRG01 > JAHFRG01. The sequence continues at coordinate 5,929 of JBOIFQ010000341.1, forward strand.
CTATAGCTGTAGCCCACGGCGTATTGGCGTGCATCGAGACCGTTGGTGGAGCACACCGTGGCGCCGGCGCGATTGCAACTGCCTTGGCGCGCATCGCCAAAACCCAGGCGTATGGTGCCATCGCCAATCTTGTGCAGCACCGAGACATAAATCAAATCGCGGTCAAAATGGCTCAAGTTACCCGCCACGGTGTCGCTGTTGTTGTATGAGAGCCGTTCCAGCGTGACATTGGCGGTAGTGGCGCCCAAGCCGGTGTTCAACTTATAACTCAGCGTCACCTTGTTGCCGTTGTCCCTGGCAGTTCGGTTGGTTAATGAAGATACGGCGCCCCCTATTGCCACCAGCCCGAAGTAATCGCGGTGCTGCTCAAAAGCATAAGTGGCGCGGAACGGGCCGTATTCGAACTGCAGCGCAGCGGAGTAAATTAGGGGGTTTATATTCGCCACTGGTGCAAGCGGAGTTTCATTAGCTCTTCCTTCGTCGGCGGAATAACCCAGGCGCGCGGTGAAGTTAAAAAGCTTAGGGCTCCAGTACTGCACGCTATTGCCCTGACGCCGGTCAAAAGAAGCGTTTGCGCCGGCGGAGCCAGCAACAGCAGCAGCGATAGGGGCCCCGGCGGTGGTGGTGTTGACGTTAAATCCTGGCGAGCCATAGAATGCGTTGCCCGAGGCAATGCCAGTGGCGTAGAAGGGATCAACCAGGCCGGTAGTGAATTTGTAAGGCGTATCCCAGTTGCCGTAGAACACCGTGCCATAGGTTTGCGAGGAGAGGCCGACATTACTGTTGCGCGAGGCAAAGACGCCGTTGGATACCGAAGCGCCCGGTACCGAGGCCGAATCTATGTTGAGGCCGGACTCGATCTGGAAAATCGCTTTCAGTCCCGGCAGCAGGACTTCGGAACCGCGAAAGCCGATGTTGGAGGAATTCGAGGTCACGCGGTTGCGGCTGGGCGCCGCTATTCTTGCCCCTGGCGTACCAATTTGCCCAATCCCCGCCGGCAGCGCGGCATTGCCGGCAGCAGTGGCTTTGACATTCTCAAAATCGGCGTTGATCGTGCCGTAAACATCCACATTGGGAGTATCGGCGAAAACCGCGACCGGCGCCACGCACGCTAGCGCTAGGGCAGTCGCAAGAATTTTTTTGTTGGGCTTTGATTGCATTGACCTCTCCTGAAAGACAAAATGGTTGCGGCTGGTGAGGGCGGGGGGAGTAAGCATCAGGCTTTGCCCGCAGCCGCACCGGACACTTTATGCAGCGAATGTTACAAATTAATGGTTGAAATATTGCAGTTTTGTGAAAACCTTTTTATCAAAGTAAGTCTAGCCACGTTTATTCCAGCGGGCAAGCCAAATAATAGCGGGTGAGCACAGC
>JBOIFQ010000342.1:0-5541 GCA_050741655.1 Burkholderiales bacterium
GTTTACCGGTTTGTCGCCGCGCACCGCCCGCTGTTTCATCGCTTAAGCCTGTGGCTGTGGGGAAAAGATTACGCACCGCCGCGCTTCGAGCGGGTCAGCTGGCTGTTTCTGCGCGCCATCGGTCTGATTTATTTTGCCGCATTTGTTTCTTTCGGCGTGCAAGCCCTGGGATTGATAGGCAGCAATGGCATTCTGCCGCTTAGCGATTTCATCACCGCGCTGAATCAGCATTTCGGCGCGCGACGTTACTGGTTTTTCCCCATGCTGTTCTGGTTAAATGTCAGTGATTTTGCCATTCAGGCTAGCTGTTGGGCCGGCGCGGCTCTCTCGCTGCTGGTGGTATTCAAGGTGCTGCCGCGCCTGAGCCTGCTGTTGCTTTATCTGCTTTATCTTTCGCTGTTTTACGCCGGGCAGGATTTCATGACCTTCCAATGGGATCTGCTGCTGCTCGAAGCAGGATTTCTTGCCTTGCTGCTGAGCACCGGGTCACGGCTCGGCATCTGGCTGCTGCGCTGGCTGCTGTTCCGCTTGATGTTTCTTTCCGGCGCGGTGAAGCTTTTGAGCGGCGATCCAAGCTGGGCCGATTTTTCGGCGCTCGGTTATCATTTCATGACGCAACCCTTGCCCACACCGCTGGCCTGGTACGCGCAGCATTTACCGCAGAGCGCGTTACGCTTCGCCACCGGCGCGACTTTTTTCATCGAACTCGCGCTCCCGTTCCTGATTTTCTGCCCGCGCCGGCTGCGCTTTGCCGCCGCTTGTGGTTTTCTGCTGCTGCAGGCTACGATTCTGCTCACCGGCAATTACAACTTCTTCAATCTGCTTACCCTGGCGTTGTGCCTTTGTTTGTTTGACGATCAGGCTCTTGCCCGGCTGCTGCCGCTAAAACCGGGGCGAACGCTCGAAATGCCCGGGAAAATTGCCGCGCGCGTTGTTGCTGCATTCGCGCTGCTGATCGCGCTGGTGAGCAGCGCGCAGCTTTATTCCGTTTTCAGCGGCCGGACCTGGGCGCCGTGGCTGAACAACGGCGTTGCGCCGCTGCGCATAGTCAACACTTACGGCTTGTTCGCGGTGATGACCACCGAGCGTCCGGAAATCATCATCGAAGGCTCAAATGACGGCAAACACTGGCTTGAATATTCCTTCAAATACAAACCGGGCGATGTGCGGCGCGCGCCGGCATGGAATATTCCGCACCAGCCGCGCCTGGACTGGCAAATGTGGTTTGCCGCCTTGGACGGCCAGGCGCAGCACCCTTGGTTCGGGCATTTCCTGCAGCGGCTGCTGGAAAATTCGCCGGAGGTGATTGCTCTTCTCGACGGCAATCCCTTCCCCGGCAAACCGCCGCGCTATGTGCGTGCCCTGCTTTACGATTACCGCTATGCAAGTGCGCAGGAAAGAAAAACGCCAGGCTTATGGTGGAAGCGGCAACTGACGGGAATTTATTATCCGGCCGTCGAACTCCGGCACGCGGCGCCAGGCGGCGCTCGAGACCCAGCCTAGGTGAAACTGAAAAACTGGTAATTGGCGCGCCCCGCCTGTTTGGCGGCATACATCGCGGCATCGGCATTGCGCACCAGCGTTGCCATATCGCCGCCGTCGTCGGGATAAATGCTGATGCCGATGCTGGCGCCGACGTGAAAATGCTTGCCGTTCACATCCAGCGGCTGGTTGAAAGCGAGAAAAATCTTGAGCGCGACGATGGCGGCATCGTTGGGTTCGCGGATTTCGGTGAGCACAATAATGAATTCATCGCCGCCGTGACGCACCACGGTGTCCGCTTCGCGCACGCATTTCTCCAGCCGCTCCGCCACCGCGCAGCGCCTGGTCGCCGGCGCTGTGCCCCAGAGTATCATTCACGTCCTTGAAATTATCGAGATCGACGAACAGCAGCGCGAGTTGCTTTTTATTGCGTTGCGCGCTGGCGAGCGCCTGCTCCAGCCGGTCGGCCAGCAGCGCGCGATTGGGCAAGCCGGTTAGGGTATCGTAATACGCCAGCTGGCGGATGGATTCTTCCATTTGATAGCGCTTGGCGTGGCTGCGCAAGGTGACCATGCCGTGGGCGAGATCATCCGCCAGCTGCGCCAGTATTTCGGTTTCTTTGCCGCTGAACGCATCCGCTTCCTCGGCGCCTATAATAAGCACGCCTAGCATCACCCCGCTCACGCGCAGCGGCAGCGTGATGCTGGAACAGCCCCCGGCCGCATCTTCGCTGCCGCTTGCATCCCGAATCGGCACCGGGCCATCCGCATTCTCCCAGCTTGACTGCCTGCCGCTGAAATAACCCATGTCCATTCCGGCGCAGGCGGCAGGCTTTATGCTTTTGCGCGCATCGTGCTCGGCATGGCCCACCCATGCCAGGCGGTAGCCGCCCTGCACCGCCGCGGCGCACACATCGCGCAGCAGCGCTTCTTCCTCCTGCGCGCGCTGCAGCAGGCGGTTCACGGCACCGGTTAACCACAGCGCGCGGCTCACGTGTGACTGAGCACGCTCGTGGGTATCGAAACTTTCCATCAGCGCGTTGATGCCGGAGGCGAGACCGGTCAGTTCATGCGGCGCTTTATCGTCCAGCGGCACGCGCGCACCGGAATCGCCGGCGCTCATGCCCCGCGCCGCGTCATCGAGCGCCTTGAGCGGCCGTATCAATTGCCGCTCGAACATGCCCCAGCACACCCGCGCCAGCACCAGCGCCAGAAGGCTAATGCTGAAAACACCGAACAGGAACCACCGGCTTGCGCTCCGATACAGCGCTGCGCGAGAAAAACCGATGCGCAAATAGGCTGGATTAAAGGCATCCCGATACAGCGTGCCTTGCACATAGGTCCGGTGCACTCCATCGAGCCCGTCCGCCTCGAAGGCATGCACGGGATCAGCGCTCCTGAGGGAAGAATCAGATAAAATCGCCCCCGCGTACTTTTTCACCTCCGGCTCGCGCCGCACCACCCTGCCGTTGGCTTCGATCAGCTCATATACATAGCCGCGCGGCAGGCCGGCGGATTGCAGCAGCCGGCTGACCCATTCCGCGTCTATGGCGGCGTAGCCCACCGCCTGTACCGTCTGGTTGGCGCCGCGCAGCGGATAAGCCAGATTGAAGCTCTCTTTCGCGTTGCCGCGATCGATCTGGTAGGCACCGATGACAAACTTGCCGGCACCCATGGCTTTGCGGAAATAATCGCGGCCGGCGAGGTTGCTGTTTTTATCCCACGGCAGCGCACTGCACCACACCGCACCGTTGGGCAGAATCACCCCGAAGTCGGCGAACTGCGGGTAGAAGCTGCGCCAATCACGCAGCAGCGTATTGCAGCTCTCGGCGTCTCGCAGCAGGCCGGGCGTGCGCTCAAGCTGCCTGAGCAGGCTCTTGCCCTGCTCGATCAGCCGCCCATTTTCCTGCTGCGCCAGCCGCACCAACTGCTGCGCCTCGCCGCGCGCCTGCTCGAGCGTCCACTGCCAGACCGCCAGCACGGCATAGACAGCCAAAGCCAGCACCGGCAGCAAAAGCAGCAGCAGCCCTAGCGCCAGGCGCGCCCGCAAACCGGAAAAACCTTGTCTCTCCATAATTTTCACACGCGGAAATTAATCGGCAGACGCCGGTTGTCAGTGCGTAACAGCACATAAGCAAGGGCATGTACCCGCGAATTATTTAATGTGATAAAATACACACATAAACTGGTTTGTGTATTAATCAGTCCCATAAAAATACTTTTATATTGAATCAATGGTTTTAATACATCCAGGTAAAAAATGCTTGCGGGAGGAACCATGTCTGCTGTGCAGAAGGGAGCTAAGGCCAATCACGCCACCGTGCCGCAAAACCGGCTGCTGGCCGCGCTGCCACGAGCGTCTTTCCATTCGATTTCCCGGCACCTTGAGCCCGTGACTTTCAAACGCGGGGAAGTGGTGCAGGCACCCGGCAAACCGGTGCAATATGCATACTTTCCCGTCACCAGCATCGTGTCGATGATGTACCGGCTTGAAAACGGCGATTCCGCCGAAATCGGCATGGTGGGCAGGGACGGCGTGGTTGGCGGCATTCCGCTCATCATGGGCGGGGACTCCTGCCCCTGTCACGCCGTGGCGCACACCGCCGGCACCGCCTGGAAAATGGGCAGGAAAGCGTTCCTGACGGAATTCGTGCCGGGTAACGCGTTTCATGTGCTGCTGCTGCGCTACACTCAGGCGCTGCTGCTGCTGATGACGCAGAGCGCGGTTTGCGCCCGTCTGCATACGCTGGAACAGCAACTGTGTCGCTGGCTGCTGTTCACCCTCGATCGCATGAACGGCGACGAACTGCTGATGACGCACGAGACCATCGCCGGCATGCTGGGAGTGCGCCGCGAAGTCATCACCCTCGCCGCCCAACGCTTGCAGGATGCCGGATGCATCCGCTATTCGCGCGGGCGCATGCGCATCCTGGAACGCAAAAAACTGGAAACGCGCTGCTGCGAATGCTACCAGGTAGTGAAAAAAGAATACACCCGCTTGCTGAGTTAGAATTAAAATGGCATTGTGAATCGTTTCACAGCCCTCCCGCCGCGGCGTGGTTATCCTGTGCCAGGAGTGTGAGCAAGCCCGGATAGAATCAATCCCGGTGTGTAAATAAACTTTGAATTGATGGGGTCCCGAATGCCCGCCCAGGCTGTTTCTGCCAAGCAAAACCTCAAGCAAAACCGGCTGCTCGCCGCTCTGCCGGTGCGCCAATACCGGCTGCTGCAGCCATACTTGCAAACCGTGCAATTGGCTGCGCATGAAATTCTGCATCAGCGTGGCGACGCTCAGCGCCATGTTTATTTTCCGCATAATTGCATTCTGTCACAGCATGTGCATATCGAGAAAGCCGATCAAAAGGAAATAGACACCATTGGACGCGAAGGCATTGTCGGGATCGAATCTTTTCTGGGGGTGGCCCCCAACTACCACAAGATCACGGTGGAAATCGCCGGTTTGGCGCAGCGGGTACGCAGCGCGGTATTCCGCCGGCTCGCGGTGTGCGACAGTGCGCAGTTGCTGATGCACCGCTATTCCCACGCCCGCATGGTGGTCACCGCGCAAATCCTCGGCTGTTACCGTTTCCACGCCATCGAAGCGCGCGTCGCTTGCTGGCTGGCGCTGACCCTGGATCGCGTCAAGTCCGACACCTTTTATATCACCCAGGAAAGAATCGCCCACATCCTGGGCACGCGGCGCGAACAGGTGGTGCATGCTGCATCCAAGCTGCAAAAACTGAAAATCATCCGCTACAGCCGCGGCCACATCACGGTCCTGCATCGCGAGGGGCTGCGGCGCCACACCTGCCGCTGCTACAAAGCCATTAACGCGGAATACGACAGCTTCCTGCGCTAGCGCCAGTCAATCTCTCCACGGGACGTGCAAGATAAGACAACAGCGTTTCCGGTTCAAGTATAGACAACAAGTTCGGGTTTGTTAGGAATGGAGTAAGGGCCGGAAAATAGTCCGGAAAAAACGGATTGCGCGCCGTAAAGCCGATTTAAGCTAAAATCCGCGCATCGCCCCGATAGCTCAGTGGATAGAGCAGCCCCCTCC
>JBOIFQ010000343.1:0-16439 GCA_050741655.1 Burkholderiales bacterium
AAATTCAATTACAAGATGTGGCATGCGCAGGGCTGGAGCGAGCTTGCGCACTGGCTGACAGGGCAGGATTTACGTATCGTGCTCACAGGAAGCAACGCGAAGGAAGAATTGAATTACATAGCAAAAATTCTGCCCTCACTGCCGAATGACACAGTGAATCTGGCGGGACAATTGAGCCTTGAACAATCGGCTTGTCTGCTCAGCCACGCGGCGATTTATGTCGGCCCGGATACCGCACTCACGCACATCGCGGCGGCGCTCGGTGTTCCAACCGTGGCGCTGTATGGCCCGAGCAATCCGGTGAAATGGGGACCGTGGCCGAAAAATCATAGCGGCGATAACCCATGGAAGCGTTTGGGCAGCCAGAATGCTGGCAATGTCGCGCTGGTGCAGGGCAAGAGCGCTTGCGTGCCGTGTCTGCTCGAAGGTTGCGACAGGAATATCGCCAGCTTCAGCGATTGCCTGCAAGAATTAAAAGCGCAGAAAGTCATCGCAGCGGCAGAAATGCTTTTAAACAAACCCGCGCCATGACGGCTTATATCCAATCCTGCCCCGCCGGCTGCACCGCACCACTGCTCTCCAGCAATATCGTATTAGCCGAAGGTCCGTTGTTGTGCTGCGCTGAATGCGGACAATTAATCAGTCAGTGCAGCGCGGAACGATACCGGCAATCCATGCAGGAGTTCGATGATCCGCGCGGCACGCAGCCTGCCGCGAATTCGGGCGCGCGGCGTTCACTGCAAAGTGAAAAATGGCTGGCAAAAATCTCGCGCCTGCTGGCAAAGCCCGCACCGGAAATCCGTTTGCTCGATGTCGGCTGCTCCAGCGGCGCATTTCTTGCCAGTGCACGGGAACTGGGCTTTATCGTAGAAGGCGTGGAGCCCGCCGCCCAAGCCGCGCGCAGCGCGATTCAATCGGGGCTCAAAGTACACGCCGGCACTCTGCACCATGCGAATTTTTCCGCGCAGCACTTCGACGCCGTGACTTTGTTCGAAGTCATCGAGCATATCAAGGAGCCGCTGGCGCTGCTCAAGGAATGCCGGCGCATCCTCCGGCCGCAAGGGTTGATGATGATAGGCACCGGTAATACCGCCAGCTGGAGCGCGGGATTCATGCAAGCACGCTGGCAGTATTTCCAGATTGACCATCACGGCGGGCATGTGAGCTTTTTCAATCCGCGCTCGATGCGCTTGCTCGCTGCGCGCTGCGGTTTTGTTCTCGAAAGCGTGGCGACGCGCAATGTGCGTTTTTACGAGAAGAGCGACGCGCCGGCCGCGCTTTACCGTACGGCGAAAATCACCGCCGAGCTGTTGAATTTCCCGGCAGCATTATTCGGCAAAGGCCACGATATGCTCATCATCCTGCGTCCACGCTGAAAAACTATTGCACATTATTTTTTATCGGCGCGAATTGCAGAGTGTAGAGTCTGGCGTAGGCGCCGTTTTTGGCGAGCAACTCCCGGTGGCCGCCGATTTCCACGATACCGCCGTGCGCGAGCACCACGATGCGGTCGGCATGCTCGATGGTGGACAGACGATGGGCGATGACGATGGTGGTGCGGCCCTGCATCAGTGCGTCCAGCGCCGCCTGCACGTGCCGCTCCGATTCGGTATCGAGCGCCGAAGTCGCTTCGTCCAGAATCAAAACCGGTGCATTTTTCAGCATGGCGCGCGCAATCGCCAGGCGCTGGCGCTGGCCGCCGGAGAGCTTCACTCCGTTTTCGCCCACCAGCGTGTTCAGGCTTTGCGGAAGCTGGCTGATGAATTCCATTGCATGCGCCGCTTCCGCCGCCTGGATAATCTGCGCTTGCGGCGTGCCGTGCAGCGCGCCGTAAGCGATGTTCGCCGCCACCGTATCGTTGAACAGCACCACATCCTGGCTCACCAGCGCGATATTGGCGCGCAAGCTGGAAAGCCTGAGCGCTTCCAGGTCGTGACCGTCGAGCAGAATTTTGCCTTGTGTGGGATGATAAAAACGCGGCACCAGATTGGCGAAAGTGGTTTTGCCGCTGCCCGAAGCGCCGACCAGGGCCACGGTTTCACCCGGATGGATGATAAGGCTCACATCTTTAAGCGCCAGGCGCGCCGGGTCGCCGTAAGTAAAGCTCACGTTTTCAAAACGGACCTCACCGTGAGCACGCGGCAATTCAATCCTGCCTGGATCGGATTCCGATTGCTGGTCAATCAAATCAAACACCGATTCCGCCGCCGCCAGCCCGCGCTGCAAATATTCATTGACGCCGGTCAAGCGTTTCAGGGGCGCGGTCAGCATCAGCATGGCGGCGATGAAAGACACGAATCCGCCCACCGTGGTTTTGTCGGACACCGGTTGCGCGGTCACCAGATAAATAATCCCCGCCATCGCCAGCGCCGCCAGCAGTTGCACGATGGGCACATTGGCGGCAGCAGCGGACACCTGCTTCATGGTATAGCGGCGCACCCAGTTATTGGTGGCGTTGAAACGCTGCGCTTCGTAATCCTGCCCGCCGAAAATCTTGACCACTTTTTGTCCCTCTATCGCTTCCTCGATCACTTCATTGAACTCGCCCATGACGCGCTGCGTTTCGCGGCTCATGTGGCGCAGCCGCAGGCTCACCACGCGCACGATGTATACAATGGGCGGCGCGATGACCATGCCGATGAGCGTGAGTTTCCAGTTGAGATAAAACATCCAGCCCAAGAGACCGGCGATGGTGAGACTGTCTTTCACCGACACCGTGATCACGCTGGTCGCCGCGGTAGTGACTTGCATGACATCAAAAGTCAGTTTGGAGATCAGCGTGCCGGTGGGATGATCCGCGTAATAATGGTTCGGCATAGTGAGCAGTTTGCCAAACATCTGGTTGCGCAAATCCATCACCACTTTGTTGCCCACCCAGGCGCTGGTGTAGCTGCCGGCAAAAGTGGCGACGCCGCGCACCAGGAACAGCGCGATGATCAAAACCGGAACCAGCTTGATGAGCAGCGGATCGCGCTCGACAAAAGTACCGTCGAGCAGCGGCTTCATCAGTGCCGGCAGCGCGGCTTCGGTCAAAGCCACCACAACCAGAGCCAGTATCGAGACCGCGAATGCCTGCCAATAGGGCGCGACATAGCGCAACAGGCGCAGATAGAGCTGAGAACTGGTCAACTGCTTCATGGCGCGAACAATAACAGAGTTTCAACCAAAATAAAAAGCGGCGGGGCTGGATAAATCAACCTGCATAGTCTGCTTTCCGTTCTCTGCAAGAGTTGCCAGGACTGGTTTTTTTTCGCGGTCATTGCGAGGAGCGCGCAGTGCGACGTGGCAATCTCAGGGCAAAATCGCTTCGTCCGCCTTGCGATAACAGAGGCGTGAGATTGCTTCGCCTGCGGCTCGCAATGACAGGGGCCGCCCGCAAACGAAAGCGTTGCGCCTGCCTGAAGCGCGCCGCCGGCGCAACAGCTTTTACCGCGGTTGATACGCCAGTGTGAAGAACAGGGCGCGGCGTTGAATGTTGTAGCCCTGCACCAGTTCGTAATCCTTGTCGAACAGGTTTTCCACCCGCGCCGCCAGGCTGACTGCGCGTGTCAGATTAAAGCGCGCGGTAAGATTCACCACGGTGTACCCTCCCACCCGGGTGCGGGTGAACTGAGTGATATCCACGTCGTCACGCTTGCCGCTCGCCCGCAATTCGCCGCCCACTTGCAACGCACCCAGGGTTTTTTGCGCGCTCAGGCTGCCGAAATGCTCGGCGCGGCGCAACAGGCGTATGTTATTGGTTTTGTCGCGCGGATCTTGCAAAGTGAAGCTCGCTTTGAGATCGGTATTTAAAATCCGCCCGCTGTAGGAAAACTCCACGCCCTGAATTTCCGCTTTGCCGATGTTGGCGGAAGTAAACGGCGGCGCGGGCTGAAAGGTAATGAGATCGGTAACGCGGGTGATGAAATAGGAAACCCGTGCGAGGTTTTGCCCGTCACGATACTGCAAACCCAGCTCTGCGCTTCTGGCCTGCTCCGGACGCACGTTGGGATTACCGAAGAAAGGCGCGTAAAGATCGTTGAAGGTCGGAGCGCGGAACGCGGTGCCCGCGCTGGCATTGATGCGCCAGCGCGGCGCAAAAGCGTAGCCGTAACCCAGCAGGCCGGTGGGTTGCGTGCCGAAATCGGAATAAGCGTCCACTCTGACGTTGGCTTGCAGACTGTGCGCGCCGAAATCACCGCGATATCCAGCAAAACCGCTATGCACCTGGCGATTGGTGCGGCTGTACACCGTGTCGCTGCTGACTTTTTGCTCCAGCCGCTCGTAGCCGCCGGTGAACTGACTCGTTTCCCACAGCTGCACTTGGTTTTGCCAAATGATTTGGGTGTTGTCGGTACGCACCCGGCCGGCGTCGGCGGCATCGAGGAAACTGCGCAAATTGTCTATGCCGAGCGCAAGCGTCAACTTGCTTTGCCAGTTTTCCGTAAAGCGATTATCCGAAAAAATCGAAACCGAGGACAAATCCTGTTTCGAGGAATTCTGGAACGTGCCGTCGAAATCCACCTTGCCTTCGCTGTGAAAAGCCGAGAACCCGAGCTCGTTGCCGGGAGTCAGACGATGCGAGGCCTTGGCGGTAAAAGTGTTGTTGCGATAGCCGTCTCTATCAATATCGCCGGGCGCGGTGACAAACGGGGCAGGAATGAATTGCGGACGGATGGCGGAGAAACCATCGGTTTCCACATGCGAAGCGCCCAGGTTGAAACGGCTGTCGCCCGTGCTGCCGCCGAAATTCGCGGAATAGCGCCGCAAATTATCCGGCCCCACGCCGACGGCAGCGGAAACCGCTGGCTTGCCGCTGCCCTGCCGGGTGAAAATCTGTATCACCCCGCCTATGGCTTCGGAACCGTAAATGCTGCTCACATTGCCGCGCACGATTTCGATGCGCTCGATCTGATCCAGAGTAATCTGATCCAGTGCGGTAAACCCCGCAGTGGCCGAGCCCACGCGCACGCCGTCCAGCAAAACCAGCGTTTGAGTGGAATTGGTGCCACGGGTAAAAGTGCTGCTTTGCTTGCCCAGGCCGCCCTGCTGGGTGATTTCTATTCCCGCTTCCTTGCGCAACAGCGTGGGCACATCCAGCGCCTGCGATTCGGCGATGTCTTTTGCGCTAATCACGGTGGTGCTTTGTATGGTGTCTTGCAGCTTTTCGGGCACGCGCCGCGCCGTCACCACCACTTCGTCGGTTACGACTGAAACTTCATCTTGCGCATGTGCGCCATGCGCGAACGCAATCAGCAGCAAACCGCTTTTGAAAATGATCTGCATGAGTATTCCCCTGTGTGGCATGCCCGCCGCATGCGAGTTAACGACGCGGAAATACAGAGGAAGGAAAAGCAAGAGGTATCAGGACGGGACCCGGACACCGCCTCCCCGCGGTATTTCCAAACCGCGTTCACAGGCCGGTATCCGGGCTCGCAAGCCGTGAAACTTGATCAAGCGTATCGCCTTCCCATGAGTGGCCTCACAGTGGCTTAGTGATACGCCCGCGCTTGCTTACCGTTGCGGGGGCAGCACAGGCTTTAATTGCTGGGGCTAGATCCGAAGGCTAGCGCGCATTGCACTCGCTAATCCTTGATCCCTAGTCCCTGCTTTTATCGCACCTGTTTCCCGTTTAACCCGGGCCAAAGAAATCGGCCCAAGCACCTGCGAACGAATTGCTATCAGGCCAGGCAAATTTCGACTCCTGCTTGGCCTGCTGGTATTTTAACTAGGCTGGGGGGGAACAGCAAATGAGTAAATGCTCACATGCGTCAATTACGGCTTCAATACTTATTTTTTGCTGTGACACCCCAAGGCCGTGATTTAGTCCTGTGCAGCTAGGTATTAAAATACATTCAAAAAATACCGTTAGCAGTTGACTATTCAGGATTTTCCAACCTATAGTGTGTTTATGGAAACAGAACTGAAAACCCTGGAAGAGAAAATCCTGCAAGTCGCGCAGGTGTGCCAGCACCTGCGCGCCGACAACCAGCACCTGCGCCAGCAGCTTGCAACTTCTGTAAATGAAAACAGACAGTTATCTTTAAAAATTGACGGTGCAAAAAAACGCCTCGAAGCCCTGCTAAAACAAATTCCAGAGCAACAAAAATGAACGCTGATAGCCGGGGAGTGGATATCAGCGTCATGGGCCGCAAGTTTCGCGTGGCCTGTGCAGCTAACGAGGAAAAACAGTTGCTCGAGTCGGTGGCCTACCTCGACCGGAAAATGCGCGAAATCCGCGATCAGGGCAAGGTAGTAGGACTCGAGCGCATCGCCATCATGGCGGCGCTCAACGTCACGTATGAACTCCTCACTCTGCGTCTCGCCGACGGTTTTGACATCGCGGAGTTTAAGCGTAGAATGACCCACATGCAGGCCACGCTGGAACAAACTCTGTCAGATCAGGAAAAATTGTTTTAGCGCGCTTAAACGCTGCCTGCGCCCGGTTGTCCCCTGCGGTGTTTGTCCGGGTGAAATTCTTTGAACCAATATATTTTCTTTTGGTTGCGAGCCCGATGAGCGCTGTTGTGCGCGTCCGACGCGGAAGCGCCTGATGTGCTCGGTTAGCGACCCCTTGAACCCCCGGTTCAAGATGATGCCTTGACGGCATTTGCGGGGGACTTTAATTCATGCGGCAATCAGCCTCGGGCTGGGCCGCATTTTTTATTCGCGGCGACCGCTCATGCGCTACTGGCTGATGAAATCCGAGCCTTCCGAATTCGGCATTGACGATCTCGCCGCCGCTCCCGGCAAAACCACGCCCTGGTTCGGCGTGCGCAACTACCAAGCGCGCAATTTCATGCGTGACCAGATGCGCATCGGGGATCGGGTATTCTTCTACCACTCTAGCTGCGATGAGCCGGGAATCGCCGGCATCGCCGAGGTATGCAAGCTGGCGTACCCCGACGCCACCCAGTATCAGCGCAAAAGTCCTTATTACGACCCCAAGGCCACACCGCACAATCCGCGCTGGTTCAATGTGGATGTGAAGTTCATGAAAAAAACGCGCCTCATCGGCCTCGAGGAACTGCGCGCGCACCCGCAGCTTGCCACCCTGCGCGTGCTGCAAAAAGGCAATCGCCTTTCGATCACGCCGGTGGACCCGCGCGAGTGGGAATACATCGCCCGCGTGCTGATGAAATAGAAACGGAAGCCGTGCATGGAGTGGGTGCTGATTTATCTGGTGGTGGGCGCGTTGGTGGGATTTCTGGCCGGCTTGCTCGGCATCGGCGGCGGGCTGGTGATGGTGCCTTCTCTTACTTACATCTTCAGCGCGCAGCATTTCCCGCCGGAGCATTTGCTGCATCTGGCGCTGGGCACGGCTCTGGCGAGCATTATGTTCACCTCGGTTTCTAGTCTGCGCGCGCATCATCAACACGGCGCGGTCGAGTGGCGAATCGTGCGCAGCATGAGCCCCGGCATCATCGTCGGGACCTTGAGCGGCTCGCTCCTAGCCAGCAAGCTTTCCAGTTCCGCACTCGCAATATTTTTTGCGGTATTCGTTTATTACGCCGCAACGCAAATGCTGATTGAGATCAAACCCAAACCCGCGCGGCAGTTTCCCGGCCGGCTCGGCATGACCGCCGCCGGGGGCGTCATCGGTCTCGTCTCCAGCCTGGTGGCCATAGGCGGCGGTGTGCTTTCAGTGCCGTTCATGATTTATTGCAATGTGCGGGCGCATCATGCCATCGGCACTTCGTCCGCAATCGGCTTTCCCATCGCCGCCTCGGGGGCGCTAGGCTACATCATCAGCGGCTACTTTCAGCAAAACCTGCCGCATTTGAGCCTGGGATTTGTGTATCTGCCGGCGCTCTTGTGGCTGGTATTGGCCAGCATGCTGACCGCGCCGTTGGGCGCGAAACTCGCGCATCGCCTGCCGGTGGCGCGGCTTAAAAAAATCTTCGCTTTGCTGCTGTTTATAGTCGCCACCCACATGCTGACTGGTTTGCTTTAAGCCGCTTTGGCCGCGGCTTTAGTCAGGCGGTCGCGCACCGCTGCCCATTCTTCACCCGCGGGTGGTGCCTCGGCCACAATCACATCGCAACCCGACTGATCCAGTTCGCGCAAGCGGGTGTAAAGCTCGCGCGCGTAAGCGGCGGCCTGTGCCGGTGCGACCTGCCAGATTACTTGCGGCGCAAGGTCCGGTTTCGTTTGCAGCGCCAGCACCGCCACGCGCTTGCCTTGCGCGCACAGCGCTCCCACACATTCCAGCAAATCGCCGGCAAGAATAAGCCGCGTTTGCGGCGCGTAATGCGCTGCCAGCATTCCGGGCGCGCGCGGCGCGTCCGCTTTTGGCTGACGCAGTGTCATTCCCAAAACCGTTTCGATTTCCTGCCGAGTGATTTTTCCCGGCCGCAGCAACGCCGCTTGCTCGCCTGACAAATCGAGTATGGTGGATTCGATTCCCACCGAGCAGGCGCCGCCGTCCAGAATCATGTCTACCTTGCCGCCCAGCTCGCTGCGCACATGTTCGGCACGAGTCGGGCTCACGCGCCCGAAGCGGTTGGCGGAAGGAGCGGCGATACCGCCGCCAAATTCACGCAGCAGCGTCTGCGCGAGAGGATGGGCGGGCACGCGCAAGCCCACCGTATCCTGCCCTCCTGTAAGCGCATCCGAAACATTTTGCGCGCGGCGCAAAATGAGCGTGAGCGGACCCGGCCAGAAATGTCGCGCGAGTTTATGTGCGGCGGGCGGAATTTCTTTTGCCCAGCGGTTCAGATGAGTGTGGTCAGGTAAATGCACGATGACCGGATGGTCTTGCGGCCGGCCTTTGGCGATGAATATTTTTTTGACCGCGTGCGGATTGGACGCATCCGCCCCCAATCCATAAACCGTTTCGGTGGGAAAGGCGACCAGACCACCGGTGCGCAGAATCGCCACGGCTTTTTCGATTTCGCGCTGAATACTCATCGTGCGTGAATCATGCGCTCGTCAATAAGCGCAGCGCTTCGTGATATTTTTCGGCGGTTTTTTGCAGAACCTCCGCGGGCAAGGCCGGCGCGGGCGGTTTTTTGTTCCAGTGCTGCGCTTCCAGCCAATCGCGCACATATTGCTTGTCGAAACTGGGCGGACTGATTCCAGTCTGGTATTGATTAGCCGGCCAGAAACGCGACGAATCGGGAGTAAGGATTTCGTCTATCAAGATCAGTTTGCCATTCTTATCGGTGCCGAATTCGAATTTGGTATCGGCGATAATAATGCCTTTTTTTGCCGCGAAATCGGCAGCTTGAGTATATAGCTGGAGTGTGGCCGCGCGCACTTTCGCTGCCATGTCAGCGCCCAGGATTTTTTCGGCTTCCGAGTAAGAAATGTTTTCGTCGTGCTGACCGGCCGGCGCCTTGGTCGAGGGCGTGAATAGTGCCTGCGGCAGTTTTTGCGCTTCCTTCAAACCCGCGGGCAGGGCAATACTGCACACCGTGCCGCTTTTCTGATATTCCTTCCAGCCGGAGCCAACGATATAGCCGCGCACGATAGCCTCAATCGGCAGCGGTTTGAGACGCCGCACCACGAAAGAACGGCCCGCAACCTGCACGCGCTCGCGCGCATCCTTCACCACCGATTCGGGTGCAATGCCGGTGAGATGATTGGGGATGACATGGCCGAGCTTGTCAAACCAGAAATTGGAAAGCGCGGTGAGCACCTCGCCTTTGCCCGGCACCGGCGTGGGCAAAACCACATCAAAAGCGGAAATGCGGTCGGTTTGCACGATCAGCAGCTTCTCGTCGTCCAGCGCATAAATATCGCGCACCTTGCCACGATGGAGAAACGGCAAGCTGCCCAGATCAGACTCAAATAAAAGATTTTCGGAGCGGATCATGATCGTTCAAGATAGGATGGTGGCTTTGATGGCGTCCGCCTGTTTGTTGCGGAAATCCTGCAATTGCCCGGCCAGTTTTACGTCTTCCAGCGCCAACATGGCTAGCGCGAACAATCCCGCATTCGCCGCGCCCGCTTCGCCGATGGCGAAAGTGGCAACCGGTATGCCCTTGGGCATTTGCACAATGGACAGCAGCGAATCGAGTCCTTGCAGATGTTTGGACGGCATCGGCACGCCCAGCACCGGCAGGGTGGTTTTGGCGGCAATCACACCTGCGAGATGCGCCGCCCCGCCGGCGCCGGCAATGAAGCATTTGACGCCGGACTTGACTGCATCGCGAATATATTCATCGAGCAAATCGGGAGAGCGGTGCGCGGAAATCACGCGTGCTTCGCACGCCACGCCGAAATCACCGAGTTGTTTGGACGCGTGTTGCATCACGTCCCAATCGCTTTTGCTGCCCATAAGGATACTCACCAGCGGCTTCTTCATGCTGCCTCCGATTGCAAAGCGCGAATTTTACACGATTGCCGCGTGCGGCAACTATTTTGCCGCGACCCTGTCGGGCACACCCTCCCTGAACACCCGGCTCGCCAGAATATCCTCGGCTTCGAGCGTGATCAGATCTTTTTTGGTGAGTCTGGTTTGGTTGCGCGCGAACAGGCGATTGGCTTGCCGCAGCCGTGCGCGGTCGAGCGCGTTGCGCACGCTGCGCGCGTTGGCGAAATGCGGCATTTGCATGCGCTTGGCGAGGTATTGCTTGAATGCGGCTTCCGCGCCCGGGCTGAAGCGGTATTGGCTCACATCCAGCATGAGCCTGGCTATGGCCAGCAATTCGTCCGGCGTGTAATCGGGAAAGTCGAGGTGATGCGCGATGCGCGATGACATGCCGGGATTGCTCTGGAAGAATTTGTCCATGCGATCCTTGTAGCCGGCGAGTATCACCACCAGGTCGTCGCGCTGGTTTTCCATCACCTGCAGCAGGATTTCTATGGTTTCCTGTCCATAATCGCGCTCGTTTTCCGCGCGATGAAGGTAATAGGCTTCGTCTATGAACAACACGCCGCCCATGGCTTTTTTCAGGACTTCCTTGGTTTTGGGCGCGGTATGGCCGATGTACTGGCCGACCAGATCATCGCGCGTCACCGCCACCAGATGCCCTTTGCGCACGTAGCCCAGGCGATGCAGGATTTCCGCCATGCGCAGCGCCACCGTGGTTTTTCCCGTACCCGGGTGGCCGGTAAATGACATGTGCAGCGACGGCGCGCCGGAAGTGAGCCCCAGCCCTTTGCGCAAACGATCCACCAGCAGCAGCGCGGCAATCTCGCGGATGCGGGTCTTGATGGGTTTGAGTCCCACCAATTCATGCTCCAGCTGGTCGAGTACTTCTTTGACGTGTGAATCGCGGAATGCCGCTTCGAGATTTACCGGCGTATCGTCTGGCGCCGCAATGCCGGGTTCCACGATCAGTCCTTGTAGCGTTCGCCCTCGGGGCGATTGGCCGCATAGCTGTGAATGGTGTAGCGGATGCGGCGGCCCGGGCCTTCCTCCCGCTCCAGCCGGAAACCCGGCTCGTGTTTGGGACGGTTGACGATGAATGACAAGCGCACCGTTTCCCAGCCGCGCGTCGAATCGAAAGCGTTGACGCGCACGTAGTGATGGGGATACGCCTTGCGGCATTGGTTGATTTCATACAGGATGCCGGCCGCGTCTTTAATATCGAACATCGGCATGCCCCACATTTCCCAGTAGGTGTTGCGCGGATGCGGGTCGTCGGTGAATTCAACCGACAGCGCCCAGCCGTTTTTCAGGCAGTACTCGATTTGCGCGCGGATTTCCGCGTCGGAAAAATCCGGCAGGAAAGAAAAAGTGCCTTGCGTTATTCTCATGGCATGCTCCTCAAACGCTCACTCCGGGCGTGGGCACGAAATCGGCGGTGTCGGTGGAAGCGTAATCAAACGTGATGTCTTTCCACACTTCCAGCGCGGCTTTGAGCGGGGTGCAGGTCTTTGCCGCCTGCTCAAGTATCTGCGTGCCGTCGTTCCAGATATCGCGGCCTGCGTTGCGCGCCTGGACCATCGCTTCCAGCGCCACGCGGTTGGCGGTGGCGCCGGCGGAGATGCCCAGCGGGTGGCCGATGGTGCCGCCGCCGAATTGCAGCACGCAGTCTTCACCCAGGTAATGCAGCAACTGGTGCATCTGTCCGGCGTGAATGCCGCCGGAGGCGACCGGCATCACTTTGCGCAGGCCGGCCCAATCCTGTTCGAAAAAAATCCCGCGCTGCAAATCCACTTCGTTGCGGGTCTCGCGCAGGACGTTGTAGTAGCCCTGTACCATATTCGGGTCGCCCTCGAGCTTGCCCACCACGGTGCCGGCGTGAATATGATCCACTCCCGCCAGGCGCATCCATTTCGATATCACGCGAAACGAAATGCCGTGATTCTTCTGGCGCGTGTAAGTGCCATGGCCGGCGCGGTGCAGATGCAGAATCATGTCGTTCCTGCGCGCCCACTTGGAAATGGACTGAATCGCGGTGTAGCCGATGACCAGGTCAATCATGACAATCACCGAGCCCAGTTCCTTGGCAAACTCGGCACGCTCGTACATGTCTTCCATGGTGCCGGCGGTGACGTTGAGATAATGCCCTTTCACTTCGCCGGTCGCGGCGGCGGCGCGGTTCACCGCTTCCATGCAGTAGAGAAAACGGTCGCGCCAGTGCATGAAAGGCTGCGAATTGATGTTTTCGTCGTCCTTGACGAAATCGAGACCGCCCTTGAGCGCTTCGTATACCACGCGCCCGTAATTTTTTCCGGACAAGCCCAGTTTCGGTTTGGTGGTGGCGCCTAAAAGCGGGCGGCCGAATTTATCCAGACGCTCGCGCTCGACTACAATGCCGGTGGGCGGACCGTCAAAGGTTTTCACATACGCCACCGGAAAACGCATGTCTTCCAGGCGCAACGCCTTCAACGGTTTGAAGCCGAACACATTGCCGATAATGGAAGCGGTAAGGTTGGCGATCGAACCTGGCTCGAACAAATCGAGATCGTAAGCGATGTAGGCAAAATACTGCCCCGGGCTGTTGGGCACCGGATCCACGCGATAAGCCTTGGCGCGATACATTTCGCAAGCGGTGAGGCGGTCGGTCCACACCACGGTCCAGGTGGCGGTGGAGGATTCGCCCGCCACCGCGGCAGCCGCTTCAACCGCATCCACGCCTTCCTGCGGAGTAATGCGGAACAGGCAGATGATATCGGTATCCTTGGGCACGTAATCGGCATCCCAATAACCCATTTTCTTGTAGGGTATGACGCCCGACTGATAGCGCTCCTTGTCCTTGAGTTGTTTTTCCGCCCCGCCCATGCCGGTCTCCTTCATGCAATTAGCCCGAATACAGCGTCAATATTACTCCAATTAATCATAAATGATACTCATGTGTATTGATTGTTATAATAAGATTCTTATTATAGTATTAAGCACACTTAACTCGGGCTTAACCCCATGCTGCACCTGACTTTGCGCCAACTGCGGGTGTTCGAAGCCGTCGCCCGCCACTTGAATTTCTCGCGCGCCGCCGAAGAACTGCATCTGTCGCAACCGGCGGTCTCGATGCAAATCAAACATCTCGAGGAAAACGTCGCGCTGCCGCTGTTCGAGCAAATAGGCAAGCGCATTTATCTCACCGATGCGGGACAGGAATTATTCCAGTACAGCCGCTCGATTGCGCAGCAGCTGCAGGAAATGGAAGCGGTGCTGGATCAGATGAAAGGCCTGGAGCGCGGCAAGCTCAACATCGCGGTGGTCAGTACCGCCAATTATTTCGCGCCGCAGCTCCTGGCCCGATTCTGCCAGCAGCACGACCAGGTCACAGTCAGCCTCAACGTCTCCAACCGCGAGGAAGTATTGCGGCTGCTGGCGGATAACGCCACCGATCTTGCCATCATGGGCCAGCCGCCGGAAGGCCTGGACATCGTCGCCGATTCCTTCATGGAAAACCCGCTGATAGTAATCGCGCCGCTCAGCCACCCGCTAGCCAAGCAACGCAAAATCCCTCTGGCCAAGCTCCAGCACGAAACCTTTTTGTTGCGGGAAGCCGGCTCGGGCACGCGCAGCGCGATGGAACGTTTTTTCGCCGAGCACCGCATCCAGCTCAAGGGCGGGATGGAAATGGGAACCAACGAAGCCATCAAGCAAGCGGTGCAGGCCGGCATGGGGCTGGGGATTATTTCATTGCACACCATCGAGCTGGAGCTGGAAACAAAACGGCTTAAAGTGCTCGACGTCGAGGATTTCCCGATTAAGCGCCACTGGTATGTGGTGCACCGCAGCCAGAAACGGCTGACCAAGGTCGCGCAGGCCTTCAAGGGGTTTCTGCTGAAGGAAGCGCCCAAACTGATGCGCAAAGCGCGCGCGTAAACAACCTCAGGCCACGGCTTTTTCCTGTTGCGCAGTGTATTTGCCGTAGCAAGCCAGGCTGTTCATTTTCTCGCGATGCAGCAGCGCTTTCTGCGCCGCCGCTACATTTGCCGCCTGGCCTTTCCAGGTCTTGAGCGCCGGTTCCTGCAACGCGCGCCCATAAGAGAATGACAGCGGCCACGGATGCGGGCCCAGCTGATTCATGGCGTTAAGGTGCGCGGTCGCCACTTCGGCGCTCTGGCCGCCTGACAGAAACACCACGCCCGGCACCGCGCCGGGAACCGTGCACTTGAGACAGCGCACGGTTTGTTTCGCCACTTCTTCCACGCTCGCTTGTTTGCTACATTTGTCGCCGGAAATCACCATGCTCGCCTTCAATACCATGTGTTCCAGAGAGACGCGCTGCCGGAATAGTGTGTTGAAGACTGTCTGCAAAGCCGCCTGCGTCACTTCGAAGCAGCGTTCGATGGTATGGTTGCCTTCCATGATCACTTCCGGTTCGACGATGGGAACCAATCCGGCTTCCTGGCACAGCGCTGCATAACGCGCCAGCGCGTGCGCATTGGCGTCGAGGCAATATGAGCTGGGAATTCCCGCGCCGATATTGATTACCGCGCGCCACTTGGCGAATGCCGCGCCCATGCTGCGGTATTCGGCCAGCCGCTCGCGCAAACCGTCCAGCCCCTCGGTGACTTGTTCGCCCGGCGCGCCGGCAAGTTTCTTGGAACCGGTATCCACCTTGATGCCGGTGAGTATGCCTTGGTGCTTCAGCGCTTCGTGAAACGGCGTGCCATCGGCGCACGCCTGGCGGATGGTCTCGTCGTAAAGAATCATGCCGCTCACGTATTGGCCGCCGCCGGCAACGGCAATCAGCAGCTCGCGGTAGGCGCGGCGGTTTTCCTCGTTGGACTCGACCTTGATGCTGTCGAAGCGCTTTTTGCAGGTGCTGGTGCTCTCGTCTATGGCGAGGATGCCCTTGCCAGGAGCGACCAGCGCTGCCGCGGTGGTTTCAAGTTGCTGTGCGTGCATAGTCCTTCCCTCCTGTAAAATCCCGGCGGCGAAACACGTTGATGTAAATTGTCAGCGCTGCTCGCCGATTTTAACGATCTTCATGGTGTTGGTGCCGCCTGACTTGCCCAAAGGCTCGCCGATGGTGAGCACGATAAGATCTCCTGCTTGCACCGCACCGTTATTCAGCAATACTTTCTCCATTTCGCGCAGCAGTTGGTCGCGGTCCTGGTTCTCGTATTTCAGCATCAGCGGATAAGTGTCGCGGAACAGGGTCACGCGGTAGCGCGTGGCGGTTTCCGGAGTCAGCGCGTAAATCGGCACGCCGCAATTCAGCCGCGACATCCATAACGCCGTCGAGCCGGATTGCGTGAGCGCGGCGATGGCTTTGACCTTCAAGTGATAGGCGGTGAACAGCGCCGCCATGGCGATGGATTGATCCACGCGGGTGAATACGCGGTTGAGAAACTCGCGATCCAGCGTGGTATCGCTGGTTTTATCCGCCTCGATGCACACCCGGCTCATCGCTTCCACCGCTTGCACCGGATACTTGCCGCTCGCGGTTTCAGCGGACAGCATCACGGCGTCGGTGCCATCCAGCACCGCATTCGCCACATCCGACACTTCGGCGCGGGTGGGAATCGGGCTTTCGATCATGGACTCCATCATCTGCGTCGCGGTAATCGCCAGCTTGTTGTTTTCGCGCGCCAAGCGGATGATGCGTTTTTGCAGCGCGGGCACGGCGGCATCGCCCACTTCCACCGCCAGATCGCCGCGTGCCACCATGACGCCATCGCAGGCTTCCATGATTTCCTGCAGCGCCGGAATCGCTTCCGCGCGCTCAATCTTGGCGATCAGCAGCGCATGACCGCCGGCGTCGCGCAGCAGTTGACGTGCGTAGCGCATGTCGTCGCCGCTTTTCGGAAAAGATACCGCCAGATAATCGGCATTGAGCTTGACCGCGGTTTTGATGTCCTCGATGTCTTTCGCGGTCAGGGCCGGCGCGGTCAATCCACCACCTTGGCGGTTGATGCCTTTGTTGTTGGACAGCACGCCGCCATGCCGCACTTTGCAAATGATCTGGTTGCCGCGCACTTCCTCGACCTCGAACACTATGCGCCCGTCATCCAGCAGCAGCACCGCACCGCGCGCCACATCGCGCGGCAACTCCTTGTAGTCCAATCCGACCCGCTGCTGATTGCCCAGCGCGCAATCCGCATCC
>JBOIFQ010000344.1:0-11111 GCA_050741655.1 Burkholderiales bacterium
CATTACGTGCATCCAAAATGAGTACCTTCCGTAATCGGATACGCTACCTTGCCAGCAGACCTCATAATCGAGTTGGCTTTGCACGCCAGAAATAGGAGCGGCTTTCTTCACAAAATAAGGAAACCGCATCTCGATCGTTCCACTATTCGCCCCCAGCCTGCCTAGCATATCGAGTACAATTCCTTTGAATCGCAGCATGCTCAGCGCTTCCGTCTGCGCCTCTAGTAACTCGATAAAGCGCGACATGTGCGTGCCCTTAGCAATGGCAGCCAAACCCACCGTCATTGATAGCGTAGCAATTGTTGGCACCAGTCTTTCGCCCGCTTGTATCGTGACCGGATAGCGCATGTCTTTGATGCCCACAGCGTCGATGGGAATGTTGCGACTGTCCGGTTGTGACTGAACGTCGTGTAGAGTAATTTTCTCTGGTGCATTCATCTTTTTATCCTTTTAGCGCAGTGAGCCCATAGCCCGCTAACATAGCCCCCGTCTGGACTCCGTTGAAGAAGATGGACGTCATCTTGCCCTACTTAATATAGTTTGTCAAGTTAAATATGTATAAATTGACAATTATGTCGTATCGGGTATAATTGAAAGCCATAACTTGACTACCCTCCGGTCCGGCGGGTGGCAGTAACAAGGAGCAATCAAGTGCTTGACATTCTTGGAGATCGCCAGAAAAAACTGCTGCAACTTTTGCTCAAGACCAAGCCCGGTCTTACGGTGGAGAAGCTTTCCTCACGCCTGCAAATCACACGTAACGCAGTGCGTCAGCACCTCGCCGCGTTGGAGCGGGATGGGCTGGTCGCGGCCGGGGTCACAAAGCCTTCAGGCGGACGGCCTCATCAACTTTACGTGCTTACCGACAAGGGCAAGGAGTTTTTCCCACGCCATTATTCGTGGTTTGCCCAATTGCTGGTTGAATCCATCAGAGGCAAAGTTGGCAGTGAGGAGCTGGGCAAGCGGCTGGGCGTCATGGGAAAAGAGGTGGCTAAGCAACTGCTCAGCCAACACCTTGCTTCGGGAGATCGAAAAGAACAGGTAAAAAAGCTCGCCGAAGTCATGGAACAGATCGGCTACAACGCCCAGAGTACGACAACTGCGGACGGAGTGCCCGTGATCGAAGCCGACAACTGCGTATTTCATCAGCTCGCCATGAAAAACCCTGAGATATGCCAGTTTGATTTGGCACTGTTATCGACCTTCACTGACAGCAAAATCGATCACCAGGAGTGTATGGCGCGGGGAGGAAATATCTGTCGTTTCAAATTTACGCCCAAACGGTAAATTACGCGACGAAACAGCCAGGTTTCATGGACATTTCGGAAAATACAAAAATGCTATTGATGCGCTTATTTTTTAGGATAAATACGAATTGAGTTGGCGGGCTGATTAGAAGTTTGCGGTATTTCCGGCTGCAAGGTGACGTGATCAATTTCATATTGCTGTTGCAGCATCTGTTGCGTCAATCCCAGAATTTGCGGCCATCCACTCAAATCGCGCACTTCCAGATGCGCTGACAACGCGACTTTGCCGGAAGCCAAAGTCCAGATGTGCAAGTCATGCACCGAGCCCACACCCTGGATCCGCGCCATTTGCTGCCCCACTTCCTCGATACGCAAATTGGCCGGCACGCCTTCCATCAGCACGTGCAGCGCTTCACGCAGCAGGCTTAAGGTGGAAAACAGAATCAGCCCCGCCACCACCAATGAAAGAATCGGGTCTACCGGCAGCCAGCCGGTGAAATAAATCACCGCGCCGGCAATCAACGCCACCACCGAGCCCAGCAAATCACCCATCACATGCAACAGTGCGGAGCGCGAATTGAGCGTCTGTTCGCCGCGGCTTATCAGCAAGGCGACCAGCAGGTTGGCGAAGAGGCCCGCACCGGCAATGATCATCACCCATGCGCCCGCCACCGGTTGCGGGTCGCGCAGCCTTGCCACCGCCTCCACCACGATGAACACGATGACCGCCAGCATGATGAGGCCGTTCAATAACGCGGCGATGATTTCGGCGCGCAGCAAGCCGTAAGTGTGGCGGCGCGTGGGCGGATGCTGCGCTACCCAGGCGGCGAATGCTGTCAGCCCCAGCGCCGCGCAGTCGGAGAACATATGCCCGGCGTCGCTAATCAAAGCCAGCGAACCCGACCACCAGCCGCCAATGGCTTCGACTATCGCGAACAGCAAAGTAATCAACAATGCCCAGTAAATCCGGCCGGAAGATTCGCCATGATGGTGATCGTGATGAACGTGTGAATGCGGATCAGCCACGGTCAGTCCTTTCCAGAGGCAGATCGCCGCTGGTGAAGCCAATGCCGGCGATGGCGTGTACGGCTTTAACGTAGTGAGCATCTGCGCGCAAGCGTGTGAGCGATGCCGGATGCGGCTTGCCATGTAATTGCGCGAGACGGGCGAGGCTCATAGGCGGCATGGCCCAGCGCAGACCTGAAAGCAATGTGTCCGCCGCACCCGCGTCGTTGCAAACCAGCACCATGTCGCAACCGGCTTGCAATGCGGCTGCACCGCTTTCGATCACGCCGCCGGCGGTGCGTGCGCCTTCCATGCTCAAATCGTCGCTGAATATGGTGCCTTCGAACTTGAGTTGCTGGCGCAAAATATCGTGCAGCCAGATGCGCGAGAAACCCGCCGGATGCGGATCCACCCTGGGGTAAATCACATGCGCCGGCATGATCGCATTCAGACCATACTTTATCATTTGCGCGAACGGAATCAGATCCAGCATTTGAATATCCGCAAAAGCGCGCTCGTCCACCGGCACTTCCAGGTGCGAATCGGCGGCGATATAACCATGGCCAGGGAAATGTTTGCCCACCGCGCCCATGCCGCCCTGCTTCAGCCCCAGCATCAATTCGTGCGCGAGTTCGGCTATCGCCTGCGGGTCGGAGTGAAAAGCGCGGTCGCCGATGATGGTGCTGGCGCCATGATCCACGTCGAGCACCGGCGTGAAGCTCAAGTCCACGCCGCACGCGCGCAGCTCTGCAGCGAGAATAAATCCGGTGCAGCGCGCGAGGTTTTTCGCCTGTTGCGGGTGCGTGTCGCGGATTTTCCCGAGTTCGCGCATCGCGGGAATTTGGGTAAAGCCTGCGCGAAAGCGCTGCACCCGGCCGCCTTCGTGATCTACCGCTATCAGCAAATGCGGATTGCGCAGCGCGTGAATTTCGGATGTGAGCTCAGACAACTGCAGCGGGGATTCATAATTGCGGCTGAACAGTATCACCCCGCCAGTGAGCGGATGCAGCAAACGTTCGCGCTCCTCGGGAGCAAGAGTCAGGCCGGCTATATCCAGCATTACCGGGCCGAGCGGCATGGGGCGGATCACGCGCGCTCCAGCACCACCACCGCGCACGCCAGGTGTTTTTCGTCAGTCAGACTGACATGGTGCCCCACGATATCGCGCTCCTTGAGATAAAGCTCGAGCACGGGATGAAAACGCAATTCTGGCTTGCCGCGATGATCGTGCGCGATGCTGATGTGGCTCAGAATCACCGGATAACGAAAACCGGTGCCCACTGCTTTGGAAAGCGCTTCCTTGGCGGCGAAATTCTTGGCGATGAAAGCGGCGGACTGGCGCGCCTTGGCATAGTCTTCGCGCTCGCTATGCGTCAGCACTCTCTTGACAAAACGCTCGCCGTATTTCGCCAGCAACCGGGTGATGCGGCTGATTTCGACGATATCGGTGCCGATGCCGTAAATCATCGCGCCGCTTTGCGCATGATGGTTTTCATTTCGCGCACCGCCTGTTTCCAGCCCACGAACAGCGCATGCGCGACAATGGCATGGCCGATGTTGAGCTCGTTGAGGTGAGGAATAGCGGCGATTTTTTGCACATTGCGGTAATGCAGGCCGTGGCCGGCATTGACTCGCAAGCCAAGTTTTTGGCCATACGCTACTGCAGTGCGGATTTTTTTAAGCTCCCGGTTTTGCGTGCGCGTGGTTGCATCGGCATAATGGCCGGTGTGGATTTCCACATCGGGCGCGCCGGTTGCTTGCGCGGCTTGCAGTT
This sequence comes from Burkholderiales bacterium, assembly GCA_050741655.1. GTDB lineage: Bacteria > Pseudomonadota > Gammaproteobacteria > Burkholderiales > JAHFRG01 > JAHFRG01. The sequence continues at coordinate 4,027 of JBOIFQ010000344.1, forward strand.
GCCTGCGATCCGGGTTGATGAAAAGCGAAACGCGCACGCCGGCTTGCGCCAGCAGCATGCAGGCGTGCTGGATGCGCTTGAAATTCCCGATCACGTCCAGCCCGCCTTCGGTGGTCAGTTCCAGCCGCCGCTCCGGCACGATACAGGCATGCTGCGGGCGTATATGCAGCGCGATTTGCAGCATCTCGCGCGTGGCGGCGAGTTCCAGATTCATCGGTACCCGCAGTTTACGGCGTAAAGCGATCACATCGCCATCCTGAATATGACGCCGGTCTTCGCGCAAATGCAGCGTAATGGTATCCGCCCCCGCTTTCTGCGCTTGCAGCGCGGCCGCAACCGGATCGGGATAAGACGTGCCGCGCACCTGGCGCAGCGTCGCCACGTGATCTATGTTGACACCCAGCCGTATCATGCGATTGATTTAAAAAAAGATAAATTATATCCGCAAACTCATTACAACTGCTGTAAATCCTTGAGCAGCTGGCGGGTATGCAGCGTCTGATTATTCAGGTAATGGTTGAGTATAATCCGCATCAGCGTCTTGCTTTCCTGCTGCGTCACCGGATCGCTGTAATCATCCTCAGCCATATCCAGCAGGGTTTTGCCGAGGAAACTTGTCGGGTCTGTTTGCGCGCCCGCCGCCACCGGGCCGCGTTCAATGACATAGGCGTAGCGCAAATGCGGCTGCACCGGTTTGCCGTTTTGCGCGTCATGGCCGAGCGGCAAGGCATAACCCAGTTCCCGCAGCAAACGGATTTCAAAACGGCGCAGGATATTGGCGTGCCGGGTTTGCCTGGCCAGTTGCTGCAGCGCTTCCTGATAATGCAGGTACAGCAATTCGTGCGGATCGTCGCGCGGCAGCAATTTAATTAACAATTCGTTCAGATAAAAACCGCACAGCAGCCCCATTCCTTGCAGCAAAGGCAGTCTTTCCCTCCATTCGGCGCGCTGCAGTGTGCGCAATTCGGATTTGCCCGACCAAGCAAGATTCAGCGGCTGAAACGCCTGCAGCACGCCGCGCAGCGCGGATCTCGGCCGCCGCGCGCCGCGCGCCACCACCGCCAGGCGGCCGAAATTCTGCGCGAATAATTCAACCACCAGGCTGGTTTCCCGGAACGGGTAACTGTGCAGCAGGAAAGCAGCTTGATTATCCTGTTTAAACCGCTGCGGCCCGCTCATCAGTTTTATTCGTAACCCAGTTTTTTCAAGGTCTGCATATCATCGGCCCAGCCTTTTTTCACTTTGACCCATACCTGTAAAAATACTTTGCCGCCAAAAAGCTGTTCCATGCTTTCGCGCGCCTGGGTGGCGATGACTTTAAGTTTTTCTCCCTTGGCGCCGATCAGTATCGCCTTCTGCCCCGGTTTCTCCACGATAATGGTAGCCTGAATGCGGCGCAATCCGCGCTCCAGCTTGAATTCATCTATGGCGACACTCACCGCGTAAGGCACTTCCTCTCCCGCCAGACGGAAAATTTTCTCGCGCAATTCCTCGGCGGCAAGAAAACGCTCGCTACGGTCGGTGACGGCGTCTTGCGCATAGAGTAAAGGATTCCCGGGCAGCAAATCGCGGATGGCGACTAGCAGTTCCTCGAGTTGCAAACCTTTCTGCGCGCTGACTGGAATAATCGCGCGAAACTGGAATTCAGCCGAGAGCTTTTCTATAAGCGGCAGCAATTTGGTTTTACTTGCCAGCCGGTCTATCTTGTTGATGACCAGCACGACGCTGCGGCCAGTCAGCAATTTCAGCACGTCGCGGTCACGCTGGTTGAATTTGGCGGCATCGATCACGAACAACACCACATCCACGCCATCCAGGCTTTGCGTCACGGTGCGGTTCAGGATGCGATTCAGCACGCCGCCATGCTGGGTCTGGAAACCCGGAGTGTCGACGAAAATAAACTGCGCCGAATCCCGCGTCAGAATGCCGGTGATGCGATAGCGGGTGGTTTGGGGTTTGCGCGAAGTGATGCTGATTTTTTGCCCGATGAGCCGATTCAATAAAGTAGATTTACCGACGTTGGGGCGCCCGACAATTGCAATCAGACCCGCACGGTGACGAGCTTCATCGATCATAAATCAAGGGCGCGCGGCAAGTTGATATGCTTGCCGGGCGGCATCCTGCTCGGCATTGCGCCGGCTGCTGCCGGAGCCGGCGCAGCGGATATCAAGCTCGGCAACAAAACATTCCACGCGAAACTGCTGCTGATGTGCGTAGCCCGTGGTTTCAATCACGGTGTAGCGGGGTAAGGCAAACTTGCGGTTTTGCAGATATTCCTGCAGCAGGGTTTTGGGGTCTTTGCCCGGATTTTCCGGATCGATGTCTTGCAACTGTGCCGAGTACAAAGCGTGGATCACTTGTTGAGCTTGAGTGAATCCGGCATCGAGAAACACCGCGGCGAAGATGGCTTCCAGTGTGTCCGCCAGAATGGAGGGGCGCTGCGCACCGCCGCTTTTCACTTCGCCTTCTCCGAGGCACATCGCGGGGCCGAGCTCGAGTTTCTGCGCCAGACCATGCAGCGTTTGCTGATTCACCAGATTGGCGCGCAGCCGGGAAAGGTCGCCTTCGCTCAAAGCCGGGAAGCGTTCGTACAGAGCATGCGCGATGACGCAATTTAATACGCTGTCCCCGAGATACTCCAGACGTTCATTATGCGGCGAACCGAAACTGCGGTGCGTCAGGGCCTGGCGCAGAAGCTCGGGTTGGCGGAACCGGTATCCAAGCCGGCGGTAAATGTTCTCGCTATCCATGCGCCCGGCTATGGTCCTTACTTGCGCTTGGCGGTCGAGGCATCAAAGTCCAGGCATACGCTGATATTGGCGGCCAGAGGAATTTTTTGTGAATAACTTGCCCGCACCACGCTTTCATTGCCATCCTTGCTGATTTCAAGATCGCTCGGGCCAATGACAGTGATATTCTCCACCGATGTACGCCGGTCGAATGCACTGCGTATTTCTTGCGGCGTTGCGGTCTGCAAATCCAGGTCTCTATTAATTGCACCGAGTACCCTTTGTACCGAAAAAAATTCCAGATAAGCCGGCGTCAGCCTAAGACCCACCAGCAACACGAATACTCCCACTATCGCCGTCCCCAGAAAACCCCACATGGACATGCCTTGTTGCCGCTTCATGTTGTCCTCCTATTCGATAAACCGGCCTATGCGCTTCAAGTTATCAAAATTCCACCAGATCATGAATGCCTTGCCGACGATATTCCGTTCCGGCACGAAACCCCAGTAGCGGCTGTCGCTGCTGCTGTCGCGATTATCTCCCAGCATGAAATAATGGCCCGCCGGTACCGCGCAGGAAAAACCCTGTTCATTGTAAGCGCAATTTTCCCGGAACGGGAATTGCCGCACCCCTCCTGTTTGCACCGACGGCGCTTCCTGCTGCACCAGCACCGGGTGCACGTGCCCGCCCAGATTTTCGATAAGCCGTTGGGCGATGATGAAATTCAAACCGGATTCGACATAATCGTACTCGCCGGACGGCTCGAGTTTGACTTCCTCTTCATTTATCCATAAATGTTTGTTGCGGTAAATCACTTTGTCTCCGGGCACGCCCACCACCCGTTTAATGTAATCCAGCGACGGGTTTTCGGGATAACGGAACACCATGACCTCGCCGCGCCTAGGTGCCCCGATGTCAACGGCTTTGACATTAAGAATGGGCAGCCGGATGCCATAAGTGAATTTATTGACCAGGATGAAATCCCCCACCAGCAGAGTCGGAATCATCGAACCGGAGGGAATTTTGAACGGCTCGACCAGAAACGAGCGCAGCAAAAACACTATCAGGATCACCGGAAAAAAACTCTTGGGGTATTCCACCCACCAGGGCTCGGCGCGCCCGGCTGCACGCCGGCTTTTCAGCCACAGCCGGTCGAGCAGCGCGATACCGCCGGTTATAACCAGTAAAACGAACATGATGAGGGCGAAGTTCATGCTTTCTTTTCCTTGTTATTTGCTTTCCACTTGCAGAATCGCCAGGAAAGCTTCCTGCGGGATTTCCACGTTGCCGACCTGCTTCATGCGCTTTTTGCCCGCTTTCTGCTTTTCCAGCAGCTTGCGCTTGCGCGTGATGTCGCCGCCGTAGCATTTCGCCAGCACGTTCTTGCGCATGGCCTTGATGGTTTCCCTGGAAATAATGTGCGCGCCGATGGCGGCCTGCACCGCGACATCGAACATCTGGCGCGGGATGAGCTCGCGCATTTTCGCCGCCAGCTCGCGTCCGCGGTATTGGCTGTTGGAGCGATGCACGATCAGCGACAGCGCATCCACTTTGTCGCCGTTGATGAGAATGTCGAGCTTGACCAGATCGTCGGCGCGGAATTCCTTGAAATCATAATCCAGCGACGCATAACCGCGGCTCACCGATTTGAGCTTGTCGAAAAAATCCATCACCACTTCGCTCAGGGGCAATTCGTAACCGAGCAGCACCTGCCGGCCCAGGTATTGCATATTGCGCTGCGCGCCGCGTTTCTCCATGCACAAAGTCATCACCGGCCCCACGTAGTCCTGCGGCACCAGAATAGTGGCGTTGATAATGGGTTCACGCACTTCTTCGATTTTCGACGGGTCGGGCATTTTCGACGGGTTTTCGATTTCCAGTATTTCGCCGCTGCGCAGCAGCACCTGGTAAATCACCGTGGGTGCGGTGGTAATCAATTGCATGCCGTATTCGCGCTCCAGGCGCTCCTGCACGATATCCAGGTGCAGCAGGCCCAGGAAGCCGCAGCGAAAACCGAAACCCAATGCCTGCGAAGTTTCCGGTTCGTAATGCAGCGAGGCATCGTTGAGTTTGAGTTTTTCCAGCGCGTCGCGCAGCGCTTCGTATGCGCTGGAATCCACCGGATACAGACCGGCAAACACCTGCGGCTTGATTTCCTTGAAACCGGGCAGCGCTGCGCGCGCCGGGTTGACGGCTTGAGTGACAGTGTCACCGACGCGCGCGGCTTTGAGTTCCTTGATGCCCGCGACCACGAACCCCACTTCGCCCGCCGACAGCGTGTCCTTGATTTTTGATTTGGGCGTGAACACTCCCACCTGCTCGCAAAAATAACTCCCCTTGGATGACATCAGCAGAATTTTATCCTTGGGTTTCAATACGCCATCCACCACCCGCACCAGCATCACCACGCCGACGTAATTATCAAACCAGGAATCGATAATCAAGGCTTTGAGCGGCGCATCCAGTTTCCCTCGAGGCGGCGGAATGCGCTGAATCACCGCTTCCAGAGCATCTTCCACCCCCTGCCCGGTCTTGGCGCTGACCAGCAGCGCATCCTTGGCCGGGATGCCGATGATATCCTCGATTTCGCTGATGACGCGCTGCGGTTCGGCGGAAGGCAGATCAATCTTGTTCAGCACCGGCACCACTTCCACGCCCTGTTCGGTTGCGGTATAGCAATTCGCCACGGTCTGCGCTTCCACGCCCTGCGACGCATCCACCACCAAAAGCGCGCCTTCGCACGCCGCCAGCGAGCGCGAAACTTCGTAGGAAAAATCCACGTGGCCGGGGGTGTCGATCAGATTGAGGAGATAGTTGCGGCCATCGCGCGCCTGGTAATTTAGTGCGGCGGTTTGCGCCTTGATGGTGATGCCGCGCTCGCGCTCGAGGTCCATCGAATCCAGCACCTGCTCTTCCATCTCGCGATCGCTCAAGCCGCCGCAGACCTGAATGAAGCGGTCGGCAAGCGTGGATTTTCCATGATCAATGTGCGCGATAATGGAAAAATTGCGGATGTGGTCCATGCGTCAAAAATAAAGGGCACCAGCGTGCCCTTCCTTGCCTGATCATAACAAGTTTGAATTTTAACGGATTTCAGCCGCGCCGTGTGAGACAGATGTCGAGCGCTGCCGGATTCAGATGGTAATGGCAGATTTCTTTATCGCCCAGCAGCAGCACCGGTACCCGTTCGCCATAGCGCTCTTCGAGCTGGGGATGCTCGTCTATGTTGACGATTTCAAACTCGAAATCACCACGCCGGGCTTCCAGTTCGCGCAACGCGACTATCATTTCTTCGCATAAATGGCAGTACTCCCGGCTTAGGAGCGTCAGCCGGCGCCGCTTATCCTGCGCCATTAATACGCAGCGGAATGTAGAGCGCATTATCGCCGCGCCGGATCAGCAGCGCCACGCTGCGGCCTTTTTCGTATTTGCTCAACAACTGGCCGAGTTGCTCGACCGATTTCACATCCTGATTGTTCACCGCGAGAATGATGTCGCCGCGGCGGATGCCGGATTTTGCCGCCAGGCCTAGCGCATCTTCCACCAGCACGCCGCTCTTGATACCGAGCTCGCTGCGTTGTTCGGGGGTGAGATCGCTTAACGCCATGCCCTGCCGCGTATCCGGCGATTTACCGCGCTTGCCCGGGCGCTGTGCAGTTTTTTCATCGGCTGGAATCTCGCCCACGAGGATGCTTAAATCCTTGGCCGTACCCTTGCGCCAGATCTGCAGCGGGACTTTCGAGCCGGGCCGGGTCGCGCCCACCATACGCGGCAAGTCGGATGAGCTGTTGACTGTCTTGCCGTCGAATTTCAGAATCACATCGCTGGGCTCCAGGCCGGCTTTATCGGCGGGGCTGTCTTTTTCCACCGAATTAATCAGCGCGCCGGCGGGCTTGGGCAGCCCGAACGATTCGGCCAATTCCTTGGTTACTTCCTGAATCACCACGCCGATGCGTCCGCGGCTGACTCTGCCGGTGGTACGCAGCTGGTCGGCGACATTCATCGCTACATCTATCGGAATGGCGAACGAAAGCCCCATGAAACCGCCGGTGCGGCTGTATATCTGCGAATTGATGCCGACCACATCGCCACTCAGATTGAATAGCGGGCCGCCTGAGTTGCCGGGGTTGATGGCAACATCGGTCTGAATGAACGGCACGAAATTTTCCTGCGGCAGCGAGCGCCCCTTGGCGCTGACGATGCCGGCGGTGACGCTGTTCTCGAAACCGAAAGGCGAGCCGATCGCGATCACCCATTCGCCCGGGCGCAGCCTGGATGGATCGCCGATGCGCACCGTCGGCAGGTTCCTGGCATCGATCTTGATCACGGCGACGTCGGTGCTCTCATCCACGCCGA
>JBOIFQ010000345.1:0-9151 GCA_050741655.1 Burkholderiales bacterium
CGATCGTGCGCCCGCAGGTCGGGCAGTGCGGCACACCGACGCGCGCGTAGAGGAGCCGGAGATAGTCGTAGATCTCGGTGACGGTCCCGACGGTGGAACGCGGGTTGTGGGAGACGGTCTTCTGCTCGATCGAGATCGCCGGGGAGAGCCCTTCAATCTGGTCCACGTCGGGCTTTTCCATCTGCCCGAGAAACTGGCGCGCGTAGGCGGAGAGGGATTCGACGTACCGGCGCTGGCCTTCGGCGTACAGCGTGTCGAACGCGAGCGACGACTTGCCGGAGCCGGACAAGCCGGTAATTACGATCAGCTGGTGGCGCGGCAAATCAAGATTGATATTCTTGAGATTATGCGTGCGTGCGCCGCGGATTTTGATAAAGTCCATGAGCTATCTAGGCGTGGGCTAACCTGTTAATATACCGCAGTTCGCAAGTATTTCCCAATCTCCCTTATGCCCACGCCTGACAAGATGAGCCCGCTGGAGTTGCGCGCCAGTCTGGGCCTGGCCTCGATTTTCGGCCTGCGCATGCTCGGCATGTTCGTGATTCTGCCGGTATTCGCGCTCTACGCCGAACATCTGCCGGGCGGCGACAATCGCACCCTGGTCGGCATCGCGCTCGGCGCGTACGGCCTGACGCAGGCGATCCTGCAAATTCCTTTCGGCTGGCTGTCCGATCGCTATGGCCGCAAGCCGGTCATTTACTGCGGCCTGATTCTGTTTGCCTTCGGCAGTTTCGTGGCCGCCGGCGCGCATGATATTTACCTGATTATTTTCGGGCGCGTGCTGCAAGGCGCGGGCGCGATTTCCGCCGCGGTGATCGCCATGACCGCGGATTTAACGCGCGAGCAGCACCGCACCAAGGCGATGGCGTTGATCGGCTCCACCATCGGCCTCACTTTCGCCTTGTCGCTGGTGATCGCGCCGCTGCTCTATCAATGGATAGGCGTGCCCGGTATTTTCGCCCTGACCGGCGTGCTGGCGCTGGCCGCCATGCTGATGGTGTTCGCGGTGATACCCACGCCGCCGCACGGTTTGATTTCCCGCGACGGCGGCAAATTCATGGCAGTGTTGCGCGATGGCCAGTTGCTGCGCCTGAATTACGGCATTTTCACCGTGCATGCGGTGCTGATGGCCTTGTTTCTGGTGGTGCCATTCGCGCTGCGCCAAGCGGGATTGGAAGTGAACCAGCACTGGAAAATCTATTTACCGGTGATGCTGGTATCGTTCGCCGTGCTGGTGCCGGCGCTTATTTTCGCCGAGAAGAAAAATAAATTCAAACAAGTATTTTGCGCGGCGGTGCTGCTGCTGTTGCTGACGCATGTGCTGTTGCCGTGGCTGCTCAGTACGCTGTGGGAAATCGCAGTGGCGCTGGTGGCGTTTTTCGCCGCGTTCAATATCCTGGAAGCGATGCTGCCTTCGCTGATTTCCAGGCTCGCGCCGCCGGGCGCCAAGGGCACCGCCATCGGCGTTTACAGCAGCGTGCAGTTCTTCGGCATTTTCGTGGGGGCGGCGGCGGGCGGTTATCTTTTGCAGCATTACGGCAATGATGCGGTGTTTGCGTTTTGCGTGCTGCTGCTCGCGGGTTGGTTCATAGTGGCTCTAGGAATGAAAGTGCCGGACGGGGTGGAAACTAAAACCTATACTATTCCGGCGATGGACCCTCATCGCGCCAGCAGCCTTTCGCGGCAACTCTCTACGCTACCGGGAGTGAGGGAAGCGCTGGTGCTGGCGGCGGAAGGGGTGGCTTATTTGCAAGTGGACAAGAATGGTTTTGACGAACAAAATGTAATCCGATTGATAGCGGGGGAGATCTAGGGGGATCCATATGGCTTCAGTGAATAAAGTAATACTCGTCGGCAATCTGGGCAAGGACCCGGAAGTGCGCTATCTGCCCGAAGGCGCGGCGGTGGCCAACATCAGCGTGGCCACCACCGATACCTGGAAAGACAAGAGCGGCGAAAAACAGGAGCGCACCGAATGGCACCGCGTGGCGTTTTTCGGCAAGCTGGCGGAGATCGCCGGTGAATATCTGAAAAAGGGCAGCCAGGTGTATATCGAAGGCCGCCTGCAAACCCGCAAATGGCAGGACAAGGAAGGCAAGGACCGCTATACCACCGAGATTATCGCCGACAAGATGCAAATGCTGGGTTCGCGCGCCGGCGGTTCGGAACCTATGAGCCGCGACATGCCGGCCAAAGAACCCGCAGCGGCGAAAGCCGGCGGCAAGGGCGGTTTTGATGACATGGAAGACGACATCCCTTTTTAACGAACCCCTGATTTGGCAATATGAACCAAACGCTTTGGTACAAGGCGTTTTTTTATTCGATTAGCGGATGAGACATTCGACTGTTGAGGGTGTTTTTGCCGGCAAGCTCGCGATTCTCGAGGAGGGCGAGCCGACCGGTATTTTCAAACTGCCGGTAACGGGAAACGTTCTGGTAAGCACTCTAGGCCTCGCCGGAGACGTGCAGGCCGACCGCCGTTATCATGGCGGGCCGGAACAAGCCCTTAACCATTTTCCGGCTGAACATTATGCGACGCTGGCCCGGCTGTGCCCGCAGCAGGCGCCGGCTTTCGTTCCCGGCAGCGTGGGAGAAAATATTTCGACCCGCGGCTGGGACGAAAACAATGTGCATATCGGCGATATATTCCAGGCTGGCGCAGCCGTGCTGCAGGTATCGCAGCCGCGCAGCCCATGCTGGAAAATCGACCGGCGTTTCGGGCTCACAGGTTTGTCCAGGGAAATTGCCGAGCGTGCGATTACCGGCTGGTATTACCGGGTGCTGCGCGAGGGGCTGATAGCCAGCGGTTGCGAATTTACGCTGCTGGAAAGAAATCCGGCGCCGGTCCCGGTTTTCCGTCTGTGGCGCGCGCATATGCAAGCGCAACCTGATAGCTCGGAGCTGGAACAGCTGGCGGTAACTCCCGGATTAAATCAAGAATGGGCGAAAAAGTTGAAAGACCGCGCCGAATGGTTGCGGAAAAATAGCAACGCGGCTTAATCGGGAACAACCACTTCCCTGATCATGCCGTCGCTGATCCAGGTTTTGAGAAATCCCGCGGCGTGCTGCGCGACGTTGAGTTCGTCTATCCATTCGCACAGGCCGCTGCAGATTTCGGCGAAGTTGCGGCCTTCCATCATCGCGTCCAGCGCCCACGCCTCGTCCACCGCCAGCGAGCGGTAATAGCTGTGCAGATCCTTGCGCCACACCGCCCAACCCATGGGATATTCGTTGGCCAGCGGCTGCGGCGGGTCTTCTTCTTTTTCCACCGCTTTCCAGAATGCCGGCACGTTCCATTCGAGATTGAGGCGCTGCACCGAAGCGTGCGGCTTGAATATCAATTCCGGCCAGGCAGCGGGAGAAATTTTCCCCATGTCGTCCACGCTTACCACCGGATCATTGGGCGCATCGAAAGCGCTGGCTTGCGCCCATTCGAAAACCGCCATTTCGCTTAACACCGGGTGCTGGCTGTAAGGCGGCGTGGTTTTGAGAAATTGCGCCAGGCCGCCGCCATACCAGCGCAGGTTGAAATAAAGCGAAGGGTGGCTGTCTATGTAGGCGTAGCCGAGTTTTTCAAACTGCTCGTCGCCGGCCAGCGCGCGCAAACCGGGGTAATCGGTGTCGAGCGCTTCCAGCAAGCGCAGACGGTAGGCGCTGGAATAAATGCCGAGCCGGATCTTGGCGCTGGCGCGGCGCGTGCCTACCACTTCGCGCTCCATTTTTTTGTCGCGCTGAAAAACGTAATTCTGGAATTCCTGCTGCAGATCGGCGAGCGCTTTCATGCGGCCCTGGTTTGGGTCCGCGCCTGGGCGAGGATGGGCTGCGCGATGCGGCGCGCGTGATTAAGTTCGGCCAAGAGATCCGCCAGCGGCGGGATGTTGTCGTCGCGCTCGATGATGGTGGAGACCGGGCCGAAACGCTGTACCGCTTTGGCGTACAGATCCCACACCGGGTCTATCACCGGATGGTCATGCGTGTCCACGATGTAATTGCCGCAGTTGAGATGTCCCGCCAGATGGTGCTGCTGCACGCGCTCGACCGGTATGCCGTTCAGATAATCTTGCGGATCGAAACCGTGGTTGAAGCTGCTGACGTAAATGTTGTTGATGTCGAGCAGAATCAGACAATCCGCTTCCTGCGCGATGGCGGAAAGGAATTCCCATTCAGTCAGGCGCGAATGCTTGTAAGTCACGTAGCTAGAGACATTCTCCAGCAGGAAACGCCGCCCCAGATGATCCTGCACCTGCTTCACGCGCTGCGCCACATGCTTGATGGCTTCCTCGGTATAGGGCAGCGGCATCAGATCGTGCAGGTTCAAACCCTCCACTCCGGTCCAGCACAAATGGTCGGACACCCATTTGGGCTCGATGCGGTCGGCCAGCGTCTTGAGCTGCTTCAGATAATCCTGGTTCAAGGGATCCGAACTGCCGATCGAGAGCGACACGCCGTGCATCACCACCGGATACTGCTCGCGGATGCGCTCCAGGTAATGCAGAGGCTTGCCGCCGGGGACCATGTAATTTTCCGACAGCACCTCGAACCAATCCACGTCGGGGCGGGTGCTGAGGATTTCCTCGTAATGATCGGTGCGCAGGCCGAGGCCAAAGCCCAGGTAATCAGGTTTGCGGGTTTTGCGTGACATGGGTAAAGAATATCAGATTTAGTAACTATCTGATTAGAGCGCGGGGCAGAGGTTCCCGAAAATAAAACACCCTGCTTTTGCGGGCAGGGTGTTGAGGAACAATTTAAACTGCTGGCTTAGCCTTTTTTGGCTTTGGCGGCCTTGCATTCTTTTTCGCTCAATGCCACAAAGCCGGTGCCTTTGCAGGCGTTCTGGCCTTTGCAGGCGCTCTTGGCGGTTTTGCAGTCGCTCTTGCCTTTGCAAGCGTTCGCGCCTTCGCAATGAATCTTGCCTTCGGCGGCCACGGCGGAACCGACACCGGCGGTGACAAACATACCGGCGGCGGCTACGGCCAGGGCGATACCAGTGATTTTCTTGACAGCGGTCATGTTTAATCCTCCAAATTTATAAGAAATGCCCGAATTTCAGGCAGCGACAATCTAGCACAACACACATTTTTTGTATAGGGCGCGGCCGCCGGAAAAACTTTTTAAATCAGCGAAGAAACGCTTGAATCCGGCACCGGCACGCCCCATTTATTTGTAATGCCGGCTGCCGCTTCGGCGCAAGCTTGCGATATAATCCTAATCTTCTGAATTTGGGGAACATTATGCCTATCTACGAATATCGCTGCCAAGCCTGCGGGGCGAAAAAAGAAGTCTTGCAGAAAATCAGCGGCAAGCCGCTCAAGGAATGTTCCGAATGCGGCAAGGCCAGCATGACAAAAATGATTTCCGCCGCCGGTTTCCAGTTGAAGGGCAGCGGCTGGTATGCGACCGATTTCAAAAGCGGCGCCAAACCGCAAGCGGAAGCCACGAAAAACGAGACCAGGAAAAACGAACCCAAAAAAGACCAGTCCAAAAAAGACGGCGCGAAACCCAGTGGCGATGCCAAAGCCAAAGCGGACGCACCTAGCGGCGCGAGTGCCAGCCCGGCGCCTACCAGATAATTAATGAAAAAATATTTCATCACCGGGCTCCTGATCTGGGTGCCGCTGGCCATCACGCTGTGGGTGCTGAATCTCATCATCGGCACCATGGATCAGAGCCTGCTGCTGCTGCCGCCCAAATATCGTCCCGAAGCGCTGTTCGGATTCCGTATTCCCGGTCTGGGCGTGATACTCACGCTGCTGGTGGTGTTCATCACCGGTTTGCTCACCGCCAATATGCTGGGGCAGCGCCTGTTGCGGTTCTGGGAGTGGCTGCTGTCGCGCATCCCGGTAGTGAAATCCATCTACAGCAGCGTCAAGCAAGTCAGCGACACGCTGTTTTCCAGCTCGGGCGAGGCGTTTCGCAAGGCGCTGCTGGTGCAATATCCGCGCACAGGTGTGTGGACCATTGCGTTCCAGACCGGGCAACCGGGCGCCGATGTGACGCGTCATCTCAAAGGCGAATACGTGAGCATCTATGTGCCGACCACGCCCAACCCGACTTCCGGTTTTTTTCTGATGGTGCCCAAATCCGAAGTCATCGAGCTCGACATGAGTGTGGACGATGCGCTCAAATACATCATTTCCATGGGCGTGGTGGCGCCCAACGGAAAAAATCAAAAACAACAATAAGCGCAGACTGCGCAATCTGATTTTCAATTCAATCAAACATCATGCGTACTGAATATTGCGGCCTCGTGAGCCGGAAGCATTTGCAGCAAAGCGTGACCCTGTGCGGCTGGGTGCACCGGCGGCGCGACCACGGCGGCGTGATTTTCATAGATCTGCGCGACCGCGAAGGCCTGGTGCAGGTGGTGTGCGACCCGGATCGCGCGGAGACGTTTCAAACCGCCGATAAAATCCGCAATGAATATGTGGTGAAAATCACCGGCAAGGTGCGCGAGCGCCCCGCCGGCACCACCAACCCCAATCTCATCAGCGGCGAAATCGAAGTGCTGGCGCACGAGATTGAAATTCTCAACGCCGCGCTCACGCCGCCGTTCCAGCTCGACGACGAGAATCTTTCCGAAACCACGCGCCTGACCCATCGCGTGATTGATTTGCGGCGTGAGCAAATGCAGAAAAACCTGCGCCTGCGCTACAAAGTGGCGATGGCGGTGAGGAAATATCTCGACGCGCAAGGTTTCATAGACATCGAAACGCCGATGCTCACCAAATCCACGCCCGAAGGCGCGCGCGATTACCTGGTGCCTTCGCGCGTGCACCCTGGACAGTTCTTCGCGCTGCCGCAGTCGCCGCAGTTGTTCAAGCAGTTGCTGATGATCGCGGGCTTCGACCGCTATTACCAGATCACCAAATGTTTCCGCGACGAGGATTTGCGCGCCGACCGCCAGCCGGAATTCACGCAGATTGATATCGAGACTTCGTTTCTGGACGAGCATGAAATCACCGCGCTGATGGAAGAAATGATCCGCAGCTTGTTTAAAGAAGTGCTACAAGTCGAATTGCCGCGGCCGTTCCCGCGTCTCACCTATCAGGACGCGCTGGCCAGATACGGCTCGGACAAACCCGATTTACGCGTAAAGCTGGAGCTGACCGAGCTCACCGATTTGATGCGCGCGGTGGAGTTCAAGGTGTTCCGCGCCGCCGCGGATCTGCCCGGCGGGCGCATCGCGGCGTTGCGCGTGCCCAAGGGCGGCGAGTTGTCGCGCAAGGAAATTGATGACTACACCGCGTTTGTCGCGATCTATGGCGCGAAAGGGCTGGCTTACATCAAGGTCAACGAAAAAGCCAAGGGCGCGGAAGGCCTGCAATCGCCCATCCTCAAATTCCTTCCGGCGGACGTGATTAAAGCCATATTGGATCGCACCGCGGCGCAGGACGGCGATTTGATTTTCTTCGGCGCGGACAAGGCGAAAATCGTCAACGATGCGCTGGGCGCACTGCGAGTGAAAATTGGCCACGAAAAAGGCCATGCGCAAGCAGGCTGGCAGCCATTGTGGGTGGTGGATTTTCCGATGTTCGAATGGAACGAGGAAGAAAAACGCTGGGACGCGCTGCACCATCCCTTCACTTCGCCCAAGAACGGCCACGAAGTTTTTCTCGATAAAGAACCGCACAAAGCGCTGGCCAAGGCTTACGACATGGTACTGAACGGTTCGGAAATCGGCGGCGGCTCGGTGCGTATCCATCGCGAGGAAGTGCAATCAAAAGTTTTCCGCGCGCTCAATATCGGCGAGCAGGAAGCGCGGCAGAAATTCGGTTTCCTGCTGGATGCGCTGCAATACGGCGCGCCACCGCACGGCGGCATCGCGTTCGGGCTGGATCGCATTGTCGCCATGATGACCGGCGCGGAATCCATCCGCGACGTGATTGCCTTCCCCAAAACCCAGCGCGCGCAGGACTTGTTTACTCAAGCCCCCGGCCCGGTGGATGAAAAGCAGTTGCGCGAATTGCATATCCGGCTGCGGCAGGCGGACACGGCAAAATCCTGAACTGTCAGGAACGCGAAGGAAAAAAATGAACTTGTTGCTGGACGAGCGTCTGGCTGCCGGTTATTCAAGCGCCGCGCAAAAAATCCGCGTCATGAGCGAAGCTTGGACGCGCCATCACATCTTATGCGCTTCATGTGGCAGCCCTATCGAGGGCGAGCGCAACAACAGTCCAGTATTGGATTTCCGTTGTCTTGTTTGCCGCGAGCAATACGAGCTTAAAAGCAAACAAAATGCTTTCTCGCGCAAGGTCACGGACGGCGCGTATAAAACTATGCTCGCCCGAGTACTGGCCAGCAATAACCCCAATTTCTTCTTTCTAGCCTACGAACCGCGCCAGCTCGAAGTCATTAATTTTTTTGTAGTTCCCGGGCATTTCTTTGAGCCGGGAATTATCGAGAAACGGAAACCTCTCGCGAGTACCGCGAGGCGTGCGGGCTGGGTCGGATGCAACATTCTGCTTGATCAAATTCCTGAAAGCGGTAGGATCCATTACATCCGGAACAAAATAATGGTTCCCAAGAAGCATGTACAGAGCGCATGGCATAAGACCGCGTTTCTCAAAAAGTCGCATAGTCCGGAATCCAGAGGTTGGGTGCTGGAAGTGATGCGGTGTATAGAGAAGATAGGTCTTGAGGAGTTTTCGTTGAATGATGTTTATCGCTTTGAGGCAGAACTGAAGAAAAAATATCCGAGCAACAATTTCATCAAGGACAAAATCCGGCAGCAATTACAAATGCTTCGCGATAAAGGATACCTTGAGTTTAAGGGTGCCGGAAAATATCGAGTGATTTGAATAAAGCATGAAAATTTTTGACGGCAAAAGTCCTCAGACATGGGCGCGAGTGATTGCGCTGCGTATCAGTGACGAATGGTCTTGGAAAGAGGATTTCCCAGAGGATGCGGAATTAATGCGCAAGGTTTTGCAAAAATGCCTGGCTAAGTGCCCGCGTGAAATGGGCCGTTTAATCGGTACTGGGGTCATTGAGGAAGATTACTTTGAGCCGATTCAGTAGTGGAAGAACTTATAATTTTCTTCCGCAAACCAAAATTGTCGAAGCGCTTTTAAATAGCGTCATCGGTCTTTTGGCTGTTTCTCCGGATTCGGGGCAAAAGCTCGAGGTGTTAAAAGCACTTGAGCCATTCCGC
>JBOIFQ010000346.1:0-5482 GCA_050741655.1 Burkholderiales bacterium
CCCTCTCCCCTTGAGGGAGAGGGTGGGGGTGAGGGGTTATCCAACAATGTTTTGTGAATTGCCTCTAAAACATTCTGGGTCTGGGTTAACGCCTCATTATCCCAGAATCGGATTACCGTATACCCCAGCGATTCCAAAAAGGCTGAACGTTGCCTGTCGTGCGCTATCTGTCCGGCGTGTTGTCCGCCGTCCAGTTCGATAATCAATTTTGCTTCGAGGCAGGCGAAATCAGCGATGTATTGGCCGACTTCATGCTGGCGCCGGAACTTGAATCCCGAGAGCTGCCGATTTTTGAGGTAATACCAAAGCCGCTTCTCGGCATCTGTTTTATTTTTGCGCAGAGATTTGGCGAACGAGTTCATAATTTTGTTTCCCCTCACCCCGACCCTCTCCCCGTAAACGGGGAGAGGGAATTAATTGTGCCGTGGTTACCTGCATCTCCAAGATGAAAAGGGAAATCAAGTTGAGGGGTTATTGGGTTGCAATCCTGACCGCGGCGCCGTCGGTGAGTTTTTGCGCAGGCTTCAATACCACCTTGTCGCCGAATTGCAGCCCTTGCTTCACTTCCACCAGGTCGCCGATGTGCGTGCCGGTTTCCACCGCGACCAGTTTCACTTTGCCATCGCGAATGATGAATGCCACGGTTTTGCCTTCACGCATGACGAGCGCGGCGGAATTTATCATCAGCAGCGGTTGCTGCTGAGCGGCGCTCAACTCCTGACTCAGAAAAGTCACCTTGGCGCTCATCTCGGGAAGGATGCGCGGGTCGGGATCAACAAAGCGCACCTTGGTCATCACCGTGGCCTTGGCGCGGTCCACGGTGGGCACGATGCGGCTCACCACACCGCGAAAACGCGTGTCCGGCAGCGCGTCGAGCTGGATTTCGGTCGGCTGCCCGCCCTGTACTTTTTGCAGGTTGGATTCAGAAACATCCGCTTCCACTTCCAGCGTGGACATGTCGGCCATGGTCACCACCGCGCCCTTGGTGTCTAGGGCCGACGAAAACGGCGTCACCACATCGCCGACATTGGCGGTTTTCGACAAAATCACGCCGTCAAAAGGCGCGCGGATGAAAGTGTACTCAACCGCGACCTGCGCCGCGCGGTGCTGCGCTTCGGCGGCGCTGATTGACGCCTTGAGGCTGCTTAATGCCGCGGCCGCCTTGTCGAAGCGCGCCTGCGCCGTATCGAGGCTCGCTTCCGAAACGAATTTTTGCGCCAGCAATTCTTGCGCGCGTTTGAGCGCGCGCGCGGCATCGTGGTATTCGGCTGCGCCTTGTTCCAGGTTAGCTGTCGCCACCCGCACCGCCGCCGCGGCGTTTTCCATATTGGCCACCACATCGCGGTTTTCCAGGCGCGCGATGACGTCGCCGGCCTTGACGCGGCTGCCTTCCGCCACACCCAGCCACTCCAGCCGGCCGGTGGCCTTGGACGCGACCGCCGCCTTGCGCTGCGCCACCACATAACCGGTGGCGTTGAGCAGGGCAAATTGCTGCGAGGGATAGACGCTGGTGACCTGAGTCTGCTCGACTTCAAGCGGCGCGGTGCCGAAATAATAAAGCGCGCCGCCGGCGAGGATAAAAAGCACGGCGACAGACCACAGCGCGCGGCGGATTGTGCTTTTGCCCGATGCCGGCGCGTAACCGCGAGTGATTTTGAGTTTGGCCAGATCTTCTTCCGGCACCGCGTTCTTCATGGGTTTTGCGCGTAAGTTTTGGTGCGAATCGGCCCGCTGCCCAGCGGCGGCAGGATGTCGCCGATATGCAGATTGAATACGCCGTTGCGGCGGTCGCTGAAATAGGCTTGCAGCGTTTCGCGGATGGCGCGGAACGCCAGTTGTTCCCAGGGAATCGCCTGCTCTTCGAATAATTGCACTTCCAGGCTTTCGCTTCCGGCGCGGAAATCCAAATCCAGCAGCCGCGCGCGGAACAGCATGTAAACCTGGTTGATATGCGGCAGGTTGTAAAGCGCGAACAGCGCGCCGATTTCGACGCGCGCGTGCGCTTCCTCCAGCGTCTCGCGCCGCGCGCCTTCGCTCACGGTCTCGTGGTTTTCCAGAAAACCCGCGGGCAGCGTCCACAGTCCGTGGCGCGGCTCGATGGCGCGCCGGCACAGGAGCACCTGATCCCGCCATTCGGGAATGCAGCCCACCACGATTTTCGGATTCTGATAATGGATGGCGCCGCAGGCCTCGCACACGAAGCGCGGCAGGGTGTCGCCGGTGGGAATGCGCGACTGCACGGGCGCGCCGCAGCTGCTGCAGAATTTCATGGTTTATCCGGTTCGGGCCTGATGCAGAATCGAAGGTAGCAAAAAAACCGCGGCATGCCTAGTGCTAGAGACCTGGTTAAGCGCGTATTCGTTCAATTATCACGCGCACGAGGTTGGATTGCGATGAAAGTAATAATCACGACAAAAGCAAACAGCAGATAAGCGCCGGTGAATACCCATTCGGGAAAATCGTAGTAAATCAACCGGCCGGCCCAGCGCTGCATGAAACTCGAACCGGTTTGACTGGCGCGCAGCGTGTCTTCCCAAACCGTGAGCGGACACAGCATGCCGGCCAACGATTCACCGGCCACGAATAAAATCGCGGCAAGGTGAACGGCGCGAAACCAGAAATTGCGCACCCAGCGCCAGCGCAGCGCGGCGCCGATCCAGATCAGGGCCAATCCGCCCACCACGAACAGCACGAAACAAAAATGCAGCGCTAGGACTAAATCGGCGAGCGTCATCGTCCGGGCGTGACTATCGGCCGCCGCTGATTGGCGCACCATTCGCTCCACGAGCCGGGGTAGAGCCGCGAACCGGCAAGCCCGGCGATTTCCATCGCCAGCAGATTATGACAAGCGGTAACGCCGGAGCCGCATTGATGTACCACGTTGTGCGGCGGAGTTTTATCCAGCAACTCTAAAAATTCCTGGCGCAACTTCGCGGCGGATTTGAAGCGGCCCTGATCGAGATTGTTCTGGAAAAAATGACTGAGCGCGCCGGGAATATGGCCGGCCACCGGGTCCAGCGTTTCGTTTTGGCCGTGGAAGCGGTCGGCGGCGCGCGCGTCCATCAATAACATGTCCGGTGCTTCAAGATGCGCTTCGACAAAACGCGCATCCACCTTGAGCGCATCGTGCGATTCGCCGCGAAATTGCACGGGGTGAACCACCGGCACTTGCGCAGTGACAGGGTGGTTTTCAGCCAGCCACAGTGGAAAGCCGCCATCGAGAACGGCGGTATTGATGTGTCCCTGCCAGCGCAGCATCCACCACAGCCGCGCGGCGAACACGCCGCCGGCGGCATCATAAGCCACGACCTGCTTGCTTGAATCAATTCCCAGCCGGCCGAGCGTGGCGCGAAATTTTTCAGGGTCAGGCAAAGGATGGCGGCCGTTGCTGCCGTTGAGCGGCGCGGAAAGATCATGATCCAGATGCACGAAGCGCGCGCCGGGAATATGCGCTTCAGCATAAGCGTGTTTTCCCGCTTCGGTATTGGTCAGATCATGGCGGCAATCGCAAATCACCCACTGCGGGTCATCGAGATGCGGTGCCAGTTGCGCGCTGGAAACGAGAGTGGTGAAGCGCATTAATTTTCGGCAAGCCACTGCTGCGCTGCCTGGTCGTCCTCGAACACGCCGATGTCGGCATCCACGAACAAGCCCGACAGCCAGGCGCTCCAGCTCAGCCACTGATTGCCGGTGATGACCGCGATTTTGCCGAAATCATGCGCGTGGCTGCGGCTGAAGCGGATTTCTTCCCACGCCACGTCCAGCGTGTAGCGCAGCATGTCGCGCAGATCGATCAGCACGTTGACTTTTTTGCCGGGGCGCAGTTTTTCCAGTACCCGCGTTTCGAATTCGCGCAAGTCGGCGAGCGTGAATTCACCCATCACGTTGGCGGTGAGCAGATTGCCTGTAGGCTGGATAGAGATCATCGGCGGTTCTCCCGACTTAATATTAGCAGCTTCGGGAATGTTGCGTGTATCCAAGCACAATACGGTGATGGGTAATTGGAGACCGTTCGTGGTGAGCTTGTCGAACCATGAACGGCCGTTCTCCTTCGACTAGCTCAGGACGAACGGCCTATTCTGATCAAACTAGCCCATTATCTACAGAGTTGGCGATGGCCTTATTCGTCCGGCATGCCGCGCGGCGGCGCGGCCTTGATACTGAGCACGCCGCTGGCCGTGATGAGGCCGATGGCGAGCCAGCCGCTGAGCGGCAGGATTTCGTCCCACAACACGATGCCGAACAGCGAAGCAAACACCACCGTGCTATAGGCCAGCGCGCCGCTCACCAGCGTGTGACCTTTGCCGAGGGCGCGCGTCATGGCGAGCTGCGCCAGTGTGGCGCTGGTGCCGAGACCGAGCAGGATCAGCAGGTTTTCGGCATTGATGCCGTGGAAGGTATTGGCGAGCATCCAGGCGCCCGCGCCCAGCGCGCACACCAGCGAAAAATAAAAAACCGTGCGCCATTCCGGCTCGCCGATTTCTCCCAGACGCTTGGTGTTGAAATAAGCGATGCCGGCAAAAAAACCGGAAACCAGTCCCAGCAGGCCGGCTGCATGCTGATCCTGGTTGAGCGTGGGTTTAAGCAACAGCAGCACGCCGGCGAATCCCAGCGCCAGCGCCGCCACCAGCGGCCAGTGCGCGCGCTCTTTTAAAACCAAAGTGGTGAGCAGGGCGAGAAACAGCGGAGAGGTGTAATTAAGCGTCACCGCGGTGGCCAGCGGCAGCACGCTGATGGCATAAAAATAAAGGCTCAATGAAACAAAACCGGAAGTGCCGCGCCACAGATGTCTTTTCCAGTGCGGGGTAGCGAGCGCGAGCCGCTGGTGATGAATGATGGCGTAAATCACCGCCAGCCCCACCAGCGCGCGGTAGAACACCAGTTCGGGACTGGAGAAATGCGCCGCGCCGAGTTTCACGCACACGCCCATGCAGGCGAATAGCAGGCCGGCCACTACCATCCATAAAGACTGCACTTAAAAGTGAAGAGATGAAAAAGTGAAAAGGTGAGCGGCCATCAAATATGGCCGGCGAGTTCCCGTTGCAGGTATTCGTGGAATTGCTGCATGCCGTCTTCCATCGGCGACTGATACGGCCCGGCATCGTTTTCGCCGGCGAGATAAAGCGCTTTGCGGCCCTGGGTCATGCGCAGGCAGATGTCCTCGTCTTCCAGCGCGGTTTCGTGGTAAGCCTGTTGTTCCGCTTCGATGAATTCGCGCTCGAACAGCACGATTTCCTCGGGATAGTAAAACTCCACGACATTGGTGCAGGCTTGCGGCCCGCGCGGCAGGACGGTGCTGATCACCAGCACCTGCGGATACCATTCGATCATGACATTGGGATAATAGAGAAACCAGATCGCGCCGTAAGGCGGTTCTTTCCCGTTGCTGTATTTCAATACCGCTTGATGCCATTTTTCATACGCCGGTGTGCCGGGCTTGGCGAGTTGTTGGTTGACGCCGACCACCTGCACGTTGTACCGG
>JBOIFQ010000347.1:0-2204 GCA_050741655.1 Burkholderiales bacterium
TGTTGCCGTCGTCGGCCATCAGAATCCAGTCGGTCGCCAGAGCGAGCTCGTAGCCGCCGCCGGCGCACGGACCGTTCACGACGGCCAGCCAGTACTGCTTCGACTCGGCGCACGCGTCCTCGATGCCGTTGCGCGTTTCGTTGGTGAACTTGCAGAAATTCACTTTCCAGGCATGCGATGACAAGCCCAGCATGAAAATATTGGCGCCCGAGCAGAAAATGCGGTCCTTGCCGCTGGTCAGGATCACGCTGCGGATTTCCGGGTGCTCGAAGCGAATGCGCTGCAGCGCATCGTACAACTCGATATCCACGCCCAGATCGTAGGAATTGAGCTTGAGTTTGTAACCTGGCCGCAAGCCCCGCTCTTCGTTAATGTCCATGGTGAGCACCGCGACCGGCCCATCGAACGCAAGACGCCAATGCTGGTAGCGATCCGGATGGGTTTCGTAGTTTACCCGTTCCATGGTTTCAATCTCGGTGACTGCAGCAGCTTGAGCCATCACATCCTCCTGCATAAAATTCTCATCTCAGGCAATAATCGCCTGGCGCAGTTTCGCCAAACTTTGATCCGGGGTCAGACCCGTGGTATCAACTATCGCATCCGCCTTGCCGTAAAGCGGTTCGCGCGCCGCCAAAATGCGGCGCAAATCGTCCATCGCTTCTTTATTTCCCTGCATCGGCCGCAAATCCCCCTGCGCCATCACCCTTCCCATATGCTCCTCGGGCGCCGCTCTGAGCCAGACGGTAAAACAATTTGACAGCAAGAGGTCAAAAGTATCCGCTTCCGATACCAGCCCGCCGCCCACCGAAATTACCGTGCGCTCCTGCACCTCGATTATTTTTTCCAGACAGCGCCGTTCAATGCGCCGGTATCCGCTTTGACCGTACAACATGAAAATCTCGCTCAGGCTGATACCCGCCTCGCGTTCGATTTCACTATCCAGTTCAACAAACGGCAGATTCATTTTTTTTGCCAGCTGATTCCCCAGAGTTGATTTGCCGGCGCCGCGCAGACCGATGAGAGCGATGCGTTTTTTGCGCGCGCTGTCATCAATGCCGAAATCGCGCATCAGGCGCAAAGTCACTTCTTCCAGCCGCTGCCCGGGCAAGCGCTCCAGCAAGCGGTGAATCAATCGCTCTGTGGGGGAACTGCCATCGCTGCTTAACAATTGAGTAAGCGGAACACCCAGAGCCAGTGCAATGCGTTTGAGCAATACAATGGATACATTGCCTTCCCCGGTTTCCAATTGAGCGAGGTAACGCACGGATACATCGGCATCGCGCGCCAGGATCTTGCGCGCCATGCCGCGCCGCTCACGGATTTCACGCACCCGTTTGCCCAGCACCTGCAAGAATTCGGTATCCGCCTGCGCACTGGGCGGTGACGCCGGTTTCAATTTTTCAATCGTCGAATTCATGAACCGCAATTTACTTTGTAATAAAAACCGCATTAAGCGCTACATATTACACCGCAAAATTATTTTTACAAGCATTATAATGCATCATAATGATTTTATATCCAGAGCCAGAGTTTAGCAATTACTGGTTTATATTAATAAATAATTATTAAAAATAAATGTGTTACATACATATTGTGATTATTTACTTTATAATGCTTGACATAAAAATTTAACTTGCATTATAGTGCAACACAAAGGGACTAGCGGCTTGGCGGTATTGCCAGGAAGCACGCTAGAATTCAATTAAGATACCCTTGTCAGATAAATCCGGAGGAGAGTTGATGCCAGGCCTTAGCACGGCGGACCACAGCGTGAGTCCGCCGCTGATTAATATTCCGCGCGATTTCAACGCCGCACATGATTTGATCGAGCGCAATCTCAAAGCCGGCCGTGCCGCAAAAACCGCATATATAGACGACAACGGTTCGTATAGCTACGGCGAACTGGCGCAACGTGTCAATCGCTGCGCCAACGCACTCACCGGATTGGGGGTGCAGATGGAGCAGCGCGTCCTGCTGTGCCTGCACGACAGCATAGATTTTCCCACCGCATTTCTCGGCAGCATCAAGGCCGGCATCGTGCCGGTCGCGGTCAATACCCTGCTCACGGCTTCCGATTACGAATACATGCTCGCCGACAGCCGAGCGCGCGTGCTGATCGTGTCCGAACCCTTATTGCCCACTTTCGCGCCGCTCCTGCCGCGTCTTGCGCATCTCAAACATATCATCGTCTCGGGCAGGAATAC
>JBOIFQ010000348.1:0-10316 GCA_050741655.1 Burkholderiales bacterium
CGGGCTTTTTCTTCCTCGCGTTCGGGTGCGGCTTCAGCGATTCCGGGACCGGGTTTCCGGTCGGAGCGTGGTACGGACGGGTTTTGTATTTCTGCCAGTTGTCGGCCCGCATCTGCGCTACGGTGACGCCCTTCCTGGCGGCATCGCGCTGCTGGTTGGCCTTGTGGTGACAGGGCAGCCCGCAGTATATCTGCTTCTGCCAGCGCCGGTAAAAATGACCCCGGCAGACCGGGCAGGTGAGGATTTCGGGGATTGCTTTGGGCGGCATCGTTTTTTCGCGGTGTTGACAGCGAAATCGAATACTAGCAATATTCGCGGCAAATGGGAATAAAACACCAGGCGGCGCAGGAAGCGCAAAGCTTTCGCTCGGACGACGAGGCACTGTCCTGGTACGAGGGCATGGAGCCGCACATCGAGATTCCGCTGCCGCCGGAATGCCGCGCACGAAGCATTTTCGGCCGGCCGCTGATCCGTTTCTGGACGCCGAACCGGACTTGCCTGTGGCGGGCCCAGACGCTGTACACCAAGGAACCGGACACCGTCAATTGGATCAAGGGCTTTCCTGAAAGCTCGGTGTTCTGCGATGTCGGCGCCAACGTCGGCATGTACACGATATTCGCGGCGGCGCTGGGGCACCGCGTGATGGCGTTCGAGTGCGAAAGCTGGAATTATTCCCTGCTGAACCGCAACGTGGCGCTCAACGGTTTCGGGCAGAGCGTGAGCGCGTTTCCGGTGGCGTTGTCCGATGTCGTCGGGTATTCCGAAATGTTTCTTGCCGAGATGGCCGGCGGGAGTTCGTGCCACCAGGTCGGCCGGCAGCTCGATTTCGGCGACAATCCGCTGCATTCCGCGTTCCGGCAGGGGGTTTACTGCGATACGCTGGATTCGGTTTTCCGCGATGAGCAGATCGCCCGACCGCAGTTTATCAAGATCGACGTGGATGGCATCGAGGACAGGATTCTGACAGGCGGAGCCCGGTTGCTGGTTTCACCCGGAACGAAGGGTGTGCTGGTGGAACTGAATACCAACCTGGAGCGCCATCGTAAAATCCCGGAGGTTATGCGCGAATGGGGGTTTTACTGGGACGAGGCGCAGGTTGAAGCCGCAAAACGCAGGGATGGGCCGTTCCGCGGGGTCGGAAACTGGATATTCAGCCGCGATTGTTCGGATCCCTGAAAAGCATGTCGGCGGGGTTCGATCTCGAATACATTATGCGCGTCGCCGGCGTCAACGGCCGCGCCGATCTGAAACGGCACGGGGATATCCTGTACGGCAGTTTCAACGGTTTTTTTCACGAGGCCCTCGACCGTACGCACATAAAAGTCATTCCGGCGAAATATTTCCGCCGCCGTTCCGCCGCGGTTCACCTGATGCGGTATGCGGGTTATGCGAAAAATCTGCCCGGTGAATTCTGCGAGTGCGGTGTGTTTCGCGGCACCTCGGCGGCGTTGATCGCTGCGGCTGCGCCGCATAAAACGATTCATCTGGTGGACAGCTTCGCCGGTTTCGATGCGCCGCATGAAAAAGACGGGGAAGACGCCGGCTGCATAAAAAACTTCGATGAAGCAACGCTCGCGCATGCGCAGCTCTATTTAAAAGGGCTCGATGTTGCCTTCCACCCCGGCCACATACCGGAGATATTGGACGGACTGCCGGAAACGGCATGGGCGTTCGTGCACATCGATGTGGATATGTACGAAGCCTCAAAAGCCTGTCTGTCCTATTTTTATCCGCGCCTCTGCGGCGGCGGTGTTATTGTGTGCGACGATTATTTCACTCCCTGGTTTAAGGGACCGCAGGCTGCGTGGGATGAATATTGCGGCAATGAAATATCTTTTGTGGTACTCGATACCGGGCAATGCGCCTTAATCGGGGATTGAAATTGGAGCTTCAGCCGCCGCTGACGGACATTCTCGCCGACGCGGTTACCGGCTGCGACCTGAACGCACGCTGCACGGAACGCTTCGCGAAACTGCGCTATAAAGTCGGCAACGCGCCGGTTTCATGGTGGCCGTGTCCGCACTTCGATGTGCCGGATGTCTTCGGCGGCGGTGAATTCACCGGGCGGTTGCGTGAAAGTTTTCCGCCGGATCTGCCGCCGCTGCACGAATCGGGGCGCGTAACGCAGGGATCTTACGATCGCAGGAAAGGCGCGGTGCTGGATGTCGATCTGGCGCGTTCCTTCGGCCCGGAGTGGGAGGAACTGTTCATGGTGCTTTTCCGCTCCGATTGTGCCGGGTTTTTCTGCGCGAAGTTCAAGGCGGCAATCGAGGCAAGACTCGGACCGCACTTTCAGGCGATAAAACCGGAAATTCTGGCGATCGAAGATGCGCCCGGATACGCCATCGGGCCGCATACCGACCACCCGCGCCGCCTGATGAGCGCGTTTATCTATCTGGACGGCACCGAAGGAACGCAGCTATTCTGGCCGAAGGATGAGGAATTCCGCTGCCGCGGCGGCCCGCACCATTCATTCGACCGCTTCAATCCGGTGTATGAGGCGCCGTCCCTGCCGGGTTCGATGTTCTGCTTCGTCAAGACCGCGGCGAGCTTTCACGGGCGCGCCGAAACGGGATATCCGCGCCGTCTTGTGCTGTACAACCTGCTGATAGACGACTGACCGTGTACGACGTTGAAGACGTCGAGCTGATTATCGACGCGGCGGAAGCCACCAGCGAGCGCGAGAAAATCAAGCTCAAGGCCGATCTCAGAAAGCGTATCGACGGCGGCTTCGTCGATCCGCACGAACTTCCGGCGATGTATCAGTGGTATGTGGTGAACGCACGCCTGGCGCAGCACAAGTATTCCGACTGGACCGGCTGGCACTTCCGCAGCGAATGGTCCGAGGCGATTTCCTACGGCAACTGCAAATTGCCGAAATGGAACGGGGAATTCTGGCCGCCGGTCGGGGACGGCGAGGCGCCGGTTCTGCTGGTGCTGGGCGAGCAGGGACTGGGCGATGAAGTCATGTTTCTTTCGCTGATGCCGGAAGTTCTGGTGCGCGTCGGCAGGAACGTCGTTTACGAGGGCGATCCGCGGTTGACGGGATTGGTATCGCGCGCGTTCGGGATCCCGATGCGCGGACGGCTCCCGCTCAACACGCCGCGCGATCGCGTCAGCGCGTTTGTGCCGCTGGCCGGACTTGCGCCGATGTTCCGCAGGGAGCGGAAACATTTCCCCGGCAAGCCCTATTTCAGGGCGCTGCCGGAACTGATCGAGCGCTGGATGCCCATCGTCTCGGGCATGACCGGGTTATCGTGGCGCGGGCGCACCGGAAGCTGTATGCCGGAGGAACTGATGCTGCCCGGTACGGTTTACTGCAACCTCCAGTACGACGCGGCGCCGGAAGAAGTTCCGCCCGGCGTGTTCACCCCCGACATCGATCTCAGGGAAGACGTGGAAAACGTCTGCGCGATTCTGATGTGCCTGACCGGCGCGGTCTGCGTGCCGGTGTCGGTTTCGCATTTCGCCGGAGCCCTGGGCGTGCCCTGCGATGTGGTGATCCAGCCGCGCAAAAGCGGCTCGATCGATCCGATGTTCAACTGGCGCTTCGGGCTGGACGGGCGCTGCGATTGGCACCGTTCGGTGAGGGTGTGGCCGAATATTGAAATCTACAGAAGGGAATATGGAGCTGATCTCGCAGAAATATCTCGAACTGAACCGCAGGCTGCACGAATCTAATCCGGCTTACGGCACTTCGGGGCACAAATGGGCACAGCAGGTGCAGATGCTGGCGGTCGCGCTCGGCGTTTACCGCATCCTCGATTACGGCTGCGGCAAGGCAACGCTGGCGCAGGCGCTGCCGATCTTCGAGTTTCAGAATTACGATCCGTGCATCGCGCGCTATTGCCAACGTCCGAACAAGTCGGGCCTGGTGGTCTGCTCCGACACCATGGAGCACGTCGAACCCGATTCGATCGATGCGGTTTTGGAAGATATCAAAGATCTGACCCTTAAAGCGGCGTTTTTCGTGATCCATACGGGTGCCGCGGTTAAAACCTTCGACAACGGCGAGAATACGCACTTGGTACAACAGCCTTACAGTTGGTGGACGGATCGACTGATGGTATTTTTCACCGTGATGTCGATGCACAATCTGGGCGACCATGTGATGACGGTGTGCGCGCCCGCCGGCGTTTACGACGTGAATATGCTGGTGCTCTAGCCGTGTTCGACCGCGCCCGCATTTTCATCGGTTTCGATAACCGGCAGCCGGTTTCCTACAACGTCCTGCAATTCTCGATACTGGCGCGCGCCAGACGCCCGGTGGAACTGATTCCGCTGGTTCTGCATCAGTTGCCGGTGCAGCGTGCGGGACTGACCCCCTTTACCTATTCGCGGTTTCTTGTGCCGTGGCTGTGCGATTACACCGGGTGGGCGCTGTTCATGGATTCCGACATGCTGGTGCAGGACGATATTTACAATCTGTGGGAACTTAAAGACCCCGACTGCGCGCTGCAAGTGGTCAAAGGCGCAGAGCGCTTCGAGTGGGCCAGCCTGATGCTGTTCAACTGCGAGAAAAATAAAGCCCTGACCCCACTGCACGTATCGGCATCGCCGAGCCTGTTTCATTTCGACTGGCTGCCGCCGCAGCAGGTGGGCACGCTGCCGGCCCGCTGGAATCACTGCGTGGGCTACGACGATGCGTGCGGCAACCCTTCCCTGATTCACTATACCTGCGGCGTGCCCGGTTTCGAGGAAACGAAAACCTGCGAGCACGCCGACCGGTGGTTTGCGGAATTCGACATGCTAAGGAGCATGCAGCCCTGGAATACCATCATGGGAGCATCGCGCCACAATGTTGACGGAAAACCCAGAAGCGCCGGATCTGAGCAGCCTGCACTCGCTGCACCAGTACAGCCGGACTAACCAGCTCGCGTTTTACCGGCCCTACCCGTTCCAGCAGGCGTTTCATAACGCCGTAGGGCGCAATACGAACCGTCCGGCGCTGCAAAAGGCGCTGATGGCGGCGAATCAATGTCTTACTCCGTGGACTGCGATTGAAACGGATCGCGGCGAGCGCCAAGTCTGTGAATTTCTCGGTGAGAATGCATTCGGTGTTCATTCGTGGGACGGAACGAATCAATGTAAAAAGCAAGCCTCTTCCGTATTTCTGAAGAGCATCGAGCCAGCGTGGCGCGTTCATCTGGACAATGGAAATACTTTTGATTGTTCCCGTAGGCACCGGGTATTGACGGTCTGCGGCTACGTTTCTCTCGACCGGTTAGTTCGGCTCTCAGGTGGTCTGCGTTGCACTGAAACAAACGAATATTTCCAGGCCAGTTATGTCTTGGATGGCCGTCAAGATGATCTACCACTTCGCTTTTACCAAGAAACCGCCCAAGAACGATTTCCATCAGAAGGCGATGTTCAAAAAGGCGGCCCGTATGTATTGCATGAGGATGCATCGGCGCCCATATCGTCACATAACCGTGCTTGTCCAAAGATCGCCCTCCTGCCCATCTTTGATGATGACCCGGACCGGCTCTCGGCCCTGTTCGAGCGCTTTGAAACCCCAGTTTTTTCACCTTCCTTCCAACATAACTCCTGCTGCAACCCAACCGTGAAGCAATTTGAGGATGAGTTAAGCCCGATTCCAGCAACCGGGCAAAGAGGTCTAAGTCAAGATTCAGTCTTTTTACCATTTTGGCATCCTCCGTTAATGGGCGGTAACAAGATTGTATCAGTAATACCGATTGGTTTGCAGCCAATCGTGGATTTTGAGGTAAACGATACTCATTGTTACCAGGCCGCCGGCGTTATTCATCACAATTCAGGCAAGACGTTTTGCGGTGCCGCCGAGACGGCGATCCATCTTACCGGACTTTACCCGCCATGGTGGCGCGGAGTGCGCTTTACCGGCGCCGTTCCCGCCGTTATCGGTTCGCTCGACAATCTGTTTCTGACCGACAAGGCGCAGCGCGAACTGTTCGGCGACCCCTCCGACGACGCGGCGCTGGGCACCGGTTTGATCCCGAAGCGCCTGATCGGCAGCGTTACCGCGAAGCCCGGCATTCCGAACGCATTCCAGTCGGTGCGCGTGATGCACACGACCGGCGGATGGTCCGAAGTGCAGTTCAAGAGTTACGACCAGGGCTGGAAAAAGTTCATGGGAATCGCGTTCAAGGTAGGATGGATGGATGAGGAGCCGGAACTCGAAATCTGGACGCAGTTCATTCGTGCCACCATCGCGCAGCGCGACTCCGTACTGATGATAACTTTCACCCCGGAACAGGGTGTGTCGATCGTAGTCAATCAGTTCATGAACGATCTGAAGACCGGACAGGCGCTGATCGGTGCCACCTGGGACGATGCGCCGCACCTGACTGCGGAAATGAAAAAGCAGCGTCTGGAAGCTCTGCCGGAACACGAACGCGAGATGCGCTCCCGCGGGGTGCCGTTATCGACCAGCGGGCTGGTGTTCCCGGTGGCGGAGGAGAAAATCAAATTCGATCCTTTCGAGATTCCGCCGTACTGGACCAGGCTATGCGCCATCGACTTCGGCTGGACGCACCCGTTCGCTGCGGTCTGGGGAGCGCACGACCGCGAAACGGATGCGATTTACATTTACGACTGTTACCGCGAATCGCTGGTAACGCCGCCCATTCATGCGGCGGCTCTGCAATCGCGCGGCAAATGGATACCGGTGGCGTGGCCGCACGACGGTCTGGACACCGAAAAGGGTTCCGGCAAAGCGCTTGTGTTGCAATACCGCGATTTGGATGTTAACTTATTGCGCGACAGGTTTTCCAATCCGCCCGATGCAGGACAAAAGGAAGGCAGCGGCGGAAATGCGGTAGAGCCCGGCATCTTCGAGATGCTGCGAAGATTGCAGACCGGACAACTCAGGGCGGCTGCGCATCTGAACGCCTGGTTCGAGGAATACCGCATGTACCATCGCGACAGGAAAGGCAGGATCGTCGATCTCCATGACGATCTGATGTCTGCGTCGCGCTACATGGTTCAAAGCGTGCGCTTCGCGCAGACCCAGCAAACCCCCGCAGTCCGATACCCGCAGACACAGGGGCTTACCAATTGGTCGTAGATTGCGCTGCCCAGCCCAGGGATTCAGGCCGCCGCCGCGTGGTCGCGAAGGATTGGGAGCGCGTTGCCGAGTTCGTGAAAAAGGAACTTGACGCCCGCGCGAATTCGAGTTTCCGCAAAATACACGAACAGATATGGCGCGAAGTGGATCGTCAGGTTGCCATGCAGCCGATGAAGCGCACCGCCAAGACCCAGCAGGAAAAACTGCACACTCTTTGGCGCAGCGCCGTTGAACTGGGCGAACTGTCGAAGGCCAGCGAAGTTATTTCGGCCGATGTGCGCCGCATTGTATTTCCCACTGCGCGCGCCTGGTTCGAGTGCTACTCGGAAGGGAAAACCGATCTCGACCAGGACAATACGAAGCAGAAATCGGAACTGCAAAAACTCAACGGCAGCCTGCGCGCCATGATGACGCAGCAGCATCTCGATTTCGGTCTGAAGGCACGGTTCGATACCGCCGTGAAGGAAGCACTGCATCACGGGTCGTTCGTTGCCATTCCGCACTGGCAGGAACTTGAACAGTACGATTCCAACTCGCGAACCAAAGTACTGGCGGCCCCGGCCTGGTGCACCTATTCGATGTGGAACGCATATCCGGATACAAGCCCGGCCGTTTACGGGAATTCACTGTTCTACGACGGCAACATGATCGTGCGGACCTACATGCCGCTGCACAAGCTCAAGGCGATGAAAGGAACGGGCTGGATGAATGTGGGCAAGGTCGGTGCGCGCCAGAACCGCAACAAAAACAACGAAACCGAGGACGCCGAACTGATCTGCTGGTACGGGGATATCGGCATCGAGCGCAGGGACGGCGCGGATATTTACCTGCCGAACTGCAAGTTTATCGTTGCAAACGATGTGCCGGTGTATTACGCGGAAAACGAATTGCCGTTTTCTCCCGTAATCTTCGCCGGTTACGAGCGCCAGGACATCCGCGATCCCTATTGCACCAGTCCGCTGATAAAACTGTCGCCGACGCAGAAGCTTGCAAGCACACTGGCGAATCAGCTGGTGGACGGCATCGAACTGAAAATGCGCCCTCCGCTGTTGTACGACGGGCGCGACCCGACGTTTTTAAAGAATGGCGGTCCCGTTATTGTCCCCGGTTATACGGGGCCCACACAGGGATCGGCCGATTTTAAACAGATCGATGTGGGCGAACCGACTTATGCGCTCAACGGGTTGGAATTGTTTCTGAGCGACATCAAGCAGGGGACCGGAGTCGGAAGTCCGCGCACCGGTGTCGGCGATAGCACACGGCGCACCAAGTACGAGGCCCAGATAATTTCCCAGGGCGGCGAGATACGCACCATCGATTTTATCGACAAGCTTGAAAATCAGGCGCTGCGCCCGTTTCTTTACATGCAGCACCGCATGAATCTGGAAAAACTGAGCGGCTACGATTATTACAACCCTGAATTCAACGCTTCGGACTTTGAGCGCATGACCCGGAAAGACCTGCCGGATCGGGTTCATTTTGAGGTCGTAGGCTCGCGCGGCGTGCTCGGAGAAAACGAGCGCATAGAACGCACCTCGGCTGCGACTGCGTTTCTGCTCGGCAACCCGGCTACGGCACCCCTGATAAACGCGGTCGAGGTTTCACGTGAAATGTACCAGAGCGCCGGCAACAAAAACCCCGAGCGCATGCTGAACATCCCGGATGAAAATGCGGCGATTTCGCCTGAACTGATGCAGGCAGGCCAGGTTGTACAGCAGTTGCAGCAGCAGTTGCAGCAGGCCACGCAAATGGTGCAGGGCAGGCAAATGGAGATACAGGCAAAAACGCAGGCCGAGTTGCAGATCGAACAAATGCGCTCCGACATGAAGCTGCAAACGGAAACGCTGCAGGCGCAAGGTCAGAACGCGCGCGCCGAGGAACAGGCCAAGCTCGATGTCGCACTTGAAAAAATGCGCGAGCAGCACGAGCGGAGCATGGCAGTATTCGAGGCGGAATCGAAAAAAGAATTGGAAACGTTAAAAAGCACACTCGCAGCGCAAACCATGGCGGACAAGATGCAGGAAGCAATGGTTCCGGCGCTGTCGCAGATGGCCCAGGCCATGCAGCGCAACAACGAACTGCTGGAGCAACTGGCGGCCCAGTCGCAGCCGCGTGCCGATAAATCGGTCAATGTGATTTATCGCGATGGCGCCATCGCCGCCGGAGAAATCATCGAGAACGGAGAGGTGGTGCAGACCATCAGCATCAACCGCACGCTGCAATAAGACAACATGCCTGCAATTGCCTAAATGGGCATCGTTCGATCGAAAATCGTCTTCGACCAGCCGCAGGCCGACGGGCGGCGCTGGGTGCGTGAGGAGCACACTGCCGACGATGGCCGCAAGGCGACCGTGGATTATAAGGCTGCCGGTGCTGCCGATGCCGTAAAACGCATGACACAGCGTGTGGCGGAGGTTGAAGAACAGTTCGCCAGTGAAGATGCCGGGAATCGGCAAGCCTTGGTGGAAGCCTCGGTGCAAGTCAAAATCGACGGCTACATCAAGTCGCTACCGGACATAACCTTGCAGACCGCTGTTGGGTTGACCGATGCTGAGCTAGTTGAGATAAAATCCGATGGCTAATATTTATATCGATTCAACTGCCGGCGGCGCTGCCAACGGCACCACCTGGGCGGATGCTTATCTCACCTGTGCGGCTGCGGAAGCGAAACCGTGGACGAATGCGGATACGGTATGGGTTGCCGAGAATCACGCTGAATCGACCGCCGCCGCGATAACGGTAGATTTACCGACCACGCCCGGGATGCGGCTGTTGTGCGGAGACAGCGCGGCGGAACCCCCCACCGCTTTGGCTACAACAGGTTCTGTCTCAACCACCGGAGCAAATGGACACATTTCATTTTCGGGCCATGCGTATATTTACGGAATTGTATTCAACTGTTCATCGGCGGCGAATGCAGGGAATATTCGTCTTCCCAATTCGTCGGGAAGCGCTGCGATCACTCTGGATTCCTGTAAATTTACACTGGTCGGCAGCAACGCGGCCAATACAATCGGAATTGGCGATGCCACAAGCGCCACGAACAAGGATTGCATGACCACGCTGATCAATCCGGTGTTTAAATTCGCCGGTGTCGGGCAGTCCGTTCAACTGCGCCATGGGAATATCAGAATCAGCGGCGCGACAATCGATGCCGCCGGGTCCGCACCGACCACTCTGTTTACCATGTCTGCGGATGCCGCGATATCGGCGGTTGTTGAAGCATCCGATCTGAGCGGGAAGACATGGACGAACCTGATAAGTCAATCCT
>JBOIFQ010000349.1:0-3011 GCA_050741655.1 Burkholderiales bacterium
CTTGGTATGCCGGCGTCGGGATAGACAAACAGCATGCCGTGACTGCCGCGCACATGCTTGCGGTATTTCAGCCCCTGTGCGCGCGCGCTTTCGGTGTACGCTACTTCGGCGATGACCGCATGACCGGCGATTTTCAGGGGAACGAGTTCTGTTTCGGCGGCGTGTGCAGTGAACGAAAGCAGCAGAGTGATTGCAGCCAACCGTCTCATGCGTCGTGCTCCTCGCATATCCAATCGGCAATTACCCCCAGAATATTTTCCACTTCACCTAGCGGCGGTGAAATTTTGAAAGTGATATGAAGATAATGCTTGCCGATTTCCGCAAGCAGGCGCGGCAGGTCTTGTTTCAAATGCCCGCCCTGCGCCAGGAACAACGGTATTATATTTATTTTAGTTATATTTTTTTCATTGAGGCGGGCGATGGTTTGCTCCAGCGTAGGCTGCATGATTTCCAGAAACGCGAGTTCCACCGGCGTGCCGGTTTTTTTCGCGCGCACTCGCTGCTGAATTTTGCGCAACGGTTCGGCCCATTGCGCATCGCGCGCGCCATGCGCGAACAGCACGATTGCGGTTTTCATTCCTGACCTCTTACTCCTCACTGCTTACGTCTTTCCTGTGCTGCCGAATCCGCCATCACCACGATGACTCTCGCTGAAATCTTCCACGATATTGAAAGCGACCTGAACTACCGGCACCACCACCAGTTGCGCGATGCGCTCCAGCGGGTTCAGCACGAAATCGTTTTGCCCGCGGTTCCACACCGAAACGAAAATCTGCCCCTGGTAATCGGAATCAATCAGCCCCACCAGATTGCCGAGCACGATGCCGTGCTTGTGGCCCAGCCCCGAGCGCGGCAGCACCACTGCCGCCAATCCCGCATCATCGAGATGAATCGCAATGCCGGAAGGAACCAGTTCCGACTGGCCGGGCTTAAGCGTGATGGTTTTATCAATGCACGCACGCAAATCCAAGCCCGCCGAACCGGGTGTGGCGTAGTGGGGAAGCTGGTCTTTGATGCGCGGGTCGAGGATTTTTACGTCGAGCTTTTTCATTTACCCGTTTTCTTGAATGCGGCGACGGTACGGGATTTGGTATACAGCGCGGACAAATGGCGAATCAACTGGCGCGCCAGAATGATTTTGCAGGCGCGGGCAAGCGCATGCGCGCCCGCGTCGTCGAACAAAACCAGTTCGCTGTCATTATTTCCCAGCGCGGTTTGCACCAGATTGGCCGCCAGCAGCGGGATTTTCTTTTTGCGGCGCTTGGCCTCGGCGTGCTCATGCAGTTTTTCGCTTTCCGCCGCGAAACCCACGCAGAACGGCCCATTCGGCAGGCTCGCCACGTATTCGAGTATGTCGGGATTCGGCACCAGCTCCAGGTGCAAGGGCTGGCTGCTTTTCTTGATTTTCTGCGGGCTCGGGTTCGCCACATGATAATCGGCGACCGCCGCCACGCTTATAAAGATATCAGCCGTGCCGGCGGCATCTTTCACCGCGGCGAACATTTCGCGCGTGCTGGTGACGGCAACAAGTTTCGCACCGGCCGGTGCGTTCAAGCTCGTCGGGCCGCTCACCAGCGTGACTTCCGCGCCCGCTTCCAGCGCCGCGCGCGCCACCGCATAACCCATTTTCCCGGAACTGGAATTGGTGATGCCGCGCACCGCGTCTATCGCTTCGAACGTGGGCCCCGCGGTAATCAGCACGCACTTGCCTTGCAATAATTTGGGCTCAAAGATTATCTTGATATCCGCGTGCAATGCTTCCGGTTCGAGCATGCGTCCCATGCCGGTTTCGCCGCAGGCCTGATCCCCGCTATCAGGACCGAGAACGATTACGCCGTCTTGTTCCAGTTGCGCGAGGTTGCGTTGGGTGGCGGGGTTTTCCCACATCTGGCGGTTCATCGCCGGCGCGATATATAAAGGACATTCGCGCGCGAGGCACAAAGTGGAAAGCAAATCATCGCCGCGTCCCTGCGCCAGTTTGGCGATGAAATTGGCGCTCGCGGGTGCAACCAGAATGGCGGCGCAATCGCGGCTCAAATCAATATGCGCCATATTATTGGCGACGCGCGCGTCCCACAGATCGGTGTACACCGGGTTGCCGGACAGCGCCTGAAAAGTGGCGGGGCCGACGAAACGGCACGCCGCCTCGGTCATCACCACTTGCACTTCTATGCCGTCTGATATCAGCAGACGCGTCAATTCCGCCGCTTTGTAGGCGGCGATGCCTCCGGTGATGCCGAGCAGCAGGCGTTTTTTTGCGCTCTGGTTCATGGGGACGATAAAAATTGAAAACCACTTCTAGTGTAATATATTGATGCAGATAAAGAAACCCTTACACATGGCAATCAACGACTGGCCGAAAAACGAACGCCCGCGGGAAAAACTTCTTGGCCGCGGCGCGGCCAGCCTTTCGGACGCGGAACTGCTGGCGATTTTCCTGCGCACCGGCGTGGCGGGCAAAAGCGCGGTGGAACTGGCGCGCGATTTAATCCAGCGCTTCGGCAGCCTCACGCGCTTGTTTAATCTCACCGAAGCCGAATTCTGCACAGCGCCGGGATTGGGGCCGGCCAAGTATGCGCAGCTGCAGGCAGTGCTGGAGATTGCGCAGCGCGCGCTGCGCGAAAAGATCCAGGCCGGCGACGCGCTGAATTCACCCAAGGCGGTGCGCGATTATCTGCGCCTGGCTCTGGCCGGGCGCGCATACGAAGTGTTCACTGTGATTTTTCTCGATGCGCAAAACCGGGCGCTCGCGGTGGAGGAACTTTTTCGCGGCACGCTCGCCCAAACCAGTGTTTTCCCGCGCGAAGTGGTGAAGCGCGCGCTCTATCACAACGCCGCGGCGGTGATTTTCGCGCATAATCATCCTTCCGGCGTGGCCGAGCCCAGCGGCGCGGATGAGACGCTGACCGTTGCGCTCAGGAAAGCGCTGGGATTGGTGGACGTGAAAGTGCTCGACCATTTCATCGTCGGCGGCAGCGCCATCATGTCATTCGCGGAGCGCGGTTTACTGT
>JBOIFQ010000350.1:0-2240 GCA_050741655.1 Burkholderiales bacterium
GTGCAGATCCTGATCTATGTTGCGATTACGGCGCTATCACGGCATTTGGTGATTGATACGCGGGGGGTGTCGGATGATTTTCATCTATATCTGCTGCTGAGCATAACCGGAGCCATAGTGCTACTCAGCCTTGCGGTATTAATATTGACGTTCGCTGCCAGTAAGTATGAGCGGCCTGAGGATGACGCATAACGTACTTTTTAATGGCCTTCAAACTCGCACAGCGCTACCACGCTGTGGCCGAGTTTTTCCAATCGCTTGCGTCCGCCCAGATCGGGCAAATCAATCACGAACGCGCAGCCGATGAGTTGTCCGCCGGTTTTGGCGATGAGTTTTGCGGCCGCTTCCGCCGTGCCGCCGGTGGCGATCAGATCATCCACTAATAAAACTTTTTCGCCTTTTTGAATCGCGTCGGTGTGGATTTCCAGCCGGTCGGTGCCGTATTCCAGTTCGTAGTCGTGCCCGAAGTGTTCGCCCGGCAGCTTGCCTTTTTTTCTGATGGGGACAAAACCGGCTTTGAGTTTATAGGCGAGCGCCGCTCCGATGATGAAGCCGCGCGCTTCGATTCCCACGACTTTATCTATTTTCACGCCGTGGCATTTGGCAAGCAGCTGGTCTATGGTGGCGCGGAATCCCTCGCTATGCTTCAACAGCGTGGTGATATCGCGAAACAGGATTCCCGGCTTGGGAAAATCTGGAATGGTGCGGATCAGCGATTTGATGTCCAAGGCGTTTCTATTCAATGAGAAGCTTGACGCCGCACCGTTTTGCCGCTTTGGCAAGCCGGGCGTCCAAGGTGGCCAATGGCAACCGGTTGCGCAACGCAAGTTCCAGATAAGCGCTGTCGTAAGCCGATAAATCTTGCGCTCTGCCCAACGTCAGCACTTCGGCAAGATCGGGATCTGATTTATCCAGTTTGATGGGCAGCGCGGCTAATTTTTCCAGGAAAAGGACAGTTTGCGCCTTGGCAAGCCGTTTTCTGCGTTCGCCGACCAGCAAGGAATTGGCGATTTCGAGCGGCCAGATTGCCGGAACGATTGCCTCGTTATGGAGCAGCATGCCCAGCACCGTGTCCGCTCGGCTGCTGGTTTCATCTTCGAAACACCAGGAAACGGCTACCGAGCAATCCAGTATGAAGCGGCTCAAAAACGCCGACCTTCCTCGATCATTTTGCGGACAGACAAGCCGCGCAGTCTCGTGCCCTTGCGCATTTTGCGGATGCTTTGAATGGCTTCAGCCACATCAGGTTTTTCTACCGCTTCCATGGGAGAGAGCATGGCCACGGGCACTCCATGTTTGGTAATGGCGATTTTCTCTCCCGCGGCAACTTTATCGAGCAGCTTGGAAAGGTGCGTTTTTGCTTCAAAAGCGCCAATGGTTCGCATACGCTGGCCTTATTCAACTAGTTGAACTAGTTTAAATCAGAATCGAGCCAAAAGCAAGATGGGCACTATTCGCCCAGATAGGCCGTGCGTACCTGGGGATTACTCAAAAGCTCGCGCGCCGGGCCGGCCAGCGTAATCAAGCCGCCATCCATGACATAAGCGCGATCGCTCGCTTCCAGCGCGAGCTTGGCGTTTTGTTCGACCAGCAACAATGTCGTGCCTTCCCTGGCGATGCGCACAATGGTTGCGAAAATTTTGCTCACCAACAGCGGCGCCAATCCCATACTCGGTTCATCGAGCAAAAGCAATTTTGGACGGCTCATCAGGGCACGACCGATCGCCAGCATTTGCTGTTCGCCACCGGAGAGCGTGCCGGCGGTTTGCCTGCGCCGTTCCTTGAGACGCGGGAAGAGCTCGTGGACATATTCAAGATATTCTTTATCTGCAGCTTGAGCATACGCGCCCATTTCCATGTTTTCTTCCACCGTAAGCCGGCCGAAAATGCCGCGCCCTTCCGGCACCAGCGCCACTCCTCGCCACACCCGTTCAAAAGACGGCAAACCGGTAATCGTTTTACCCTGATAGCGCACTTCACCTTGCACCTGAGGCAGCAATCCGCAAATCGCTTTCAAGGTGGTACTTTTGCCCGCGCCGTTGCAGCCTATCAGCGCCACCAACTCGCCCGCGCCGATCTCGAGATCAATGCCTTTGACGGCGTTGATGCCGCCGTAAGAAACTTGGAGATCGCGCACTTCGAGTAGATTAGACAAGCACGCCCCCCAGATAGGCTTCGATCACCACCGGGTCGTGCTGCAACTGCTGCGGTGCGCCTTCGGCGATCTTCCTGCCGTAATC
>JBOIFQ010000351.1:0-8535 GCA_050741655.1 Burkholderiales bacterium
CCCGTGAGCCAACCTGTCATGATTTCCCCCTTGAGTTGAGACTTATAATTAAAACGGCTCGCTATTATGCCACAAAGACCCAGCCCGGCGCCTGTGCCGTCATTGCGAGAAGCGCGCAGCGCGGCAAAGCAATCTCGCCGTTTAAATCCTGAATTCCCCGGGCAGCTTTTTCGGCACTGCCGTGTTTTTGAGTTTCACGTAATCCGGCAAACCGTTTTTGTATGGCGGGTAATCCTCGCCCTGGATCAGCGGCGCGAGATACGCACGGCATTTTTGGGTGATGTGAAAACCGTCTTCGGTGATGAAATCGCGCGGCATCATTTTTTCGTGATTCGCCACGTCCTCGAGTTTGGCCATGCCTATCACCCATTTATACGGCTTGGCGGACAGGCGCACGATGGTGGGCATAACCGAGTTATGGCCTTTTAATGCGAGCTCCACCGCCGCTTTGCCCACCGCATAAGCCTGCGCGACATCGGTTTTGGAGGCGATATGGCGCGCCGCGCGCTGAAGATAATCCGCTACCGCCCAATGATATTTATAGCCGAGCTTTTCCTTGACCAGATTGGCGATCACCGGCGCTACGCCGCCCAGCTGTGCGTGGCCGAACGCGTCGCGCAGGCCGGATTCGGAAAGGAATTGGCCCTCGGCGTTTTTAATGCCTTCGGACACGCCGATGGCGCAATAGCCGTATTGATCGACCGATTCCCTGACTTTGGCGAGAAATTTTTCCTGGTCGAATTTGATTTCGGGGAACAACAAAATCTGCGGCGCATCGCCGATTTTTTCCGCCGCCAGCCCGCACGCCGCGGTAATCCAGCCGGCGTGGCGTCCCATCACTTCCAGCACGAATACCTTGGTCGAGGTCTTGGCCATCGAGGCGACATCGAAACCCGCTTCGCGGATGCTGGTCGCCACGTATTTCGCCACCGAGCCGAAACCGGGGCAGCAATCGGTGACCGGCAAATCGTTGTCCACGGTTTTCGGCACATGCACCGCGGTGATTGGGTAGCCCAGGGTTTGCGCAAGCTGCGAGACCTTGAGGCAGGTGTCGGCGGAATCGCCGCCGCCGTTGTAGAAGAAATAACCGATGTGGTGCGCGCGGAACACTTCGATCAGCCGTTCGTATTGCGCGCGGTTTTGCTCCAGGCTTTTCAGTTTATAGCGGCACGAGCCGAACGCGCCGGCAGGCGTGTGGCGCAGCGCGCGGATCGCCGCCGCGGATTCCCTGCTGGTGTCGATCAAATCCTCGGTGAGCGCGCCGATGATGCCGTTGCGCCCGGCGTAAACTTTGCCGATTCTGGTTTTGTGCTTGCGCGCGGTTTCAATCACCCCGCAGGCGGACGCATTGATGACGGCGGTGACTCCGCCGGATTGGGCGTAAAAAGCGTTTTTTGGTTTCATGGTTAAAGGCGTGAGAAGTGAGGGGTGAGGGGTGAGGGGTAAAAGCTGCGAACCATGCGCTTTTTATTTCTACTCCTCACTCCTTACCCCTTGCTCTTTTTTAATGCCGCGAAAACCCTGTCGCGTATCGCTTCCATCTTGCCCAAGCCATTTACTTTCACGTATTTGGGCACGCGGCCGCCTTGCGCCGCCCATTTCGAGTAGTAGCCGATGAGCTGCTCGGTTTGCTGGTGATAGACTTGCAGGCGCTTCATCACGGTTTCTTCCTTGTCGTCCACCCGCTGCACCAGGTCTTCGCCGGTGACATCGTCCTTGCCCGCGACCTTGGGCGGATTGAACAGCAGGTGATACACGCGCCCCGAGGCGATATGCACGCGGCGCCCGCTCAGACGCTTGATGATTTCCGCATCCGGCACGTCTATTTCCACCACGTGATCGAGTTCGACTCCGGCCTGCTTCATCGCTTCGGCCTGCGGGATGGTGCGCGGAAAACCGTCGAACAGAAAACCCTGGGCGCAATCCGGCTGCTGGATGCGTTCTTTCACCAAACCGATGATGACATCGTCCGGCACCAGCCCGCCCGAATCCATGTGTTTTTTCGCTGCCATTCCCAGTTTAGTACCGGCCTTGACCGCGGCGCGCAGCATGTCGCCGGTGGAAATCTGCGGAATGCCGAATTTCTGGGTAATGTAGTTCGCTTGGGTGCCTTTGCCCGCGCCGGGTGCGCCCAGCAGGATTAATTTCATGTTTTCCCGCCCTTAGCTTGTTTCGCCGATTTTACTGGAGATTTTACCGACGCGCCTATTTGCGCGCGACCAGGGCGCGCACCCGCTCCAGGTCTTGCGGCGTGTCCACGCCCGCCGCAGTTGCCAGCGCGGTGACGGCGACGCTGATGCGGTAGCCATGCCACAGCACGCGCAATTGCTCCAGCGCTTCGAATTGTTCGAGCGGCGTGGGTTTAAGCGCCGCATAGGTTTTGAGGAAGCCGGCACGATAAGCATAAAGGCCGATGTGGCGATAAGCCGGGAGATTTTGCGGCCATTGATTGCCGGCGAATTCATCGCGGGCGTGGGGAATCGGCGCGCGCGAAAAATACAGTGCATAACCGGCATGGTTCAATACTACTTTCACCACATTGGGATTGAACATCTCTTCGCGGCTGGCGAGCGGATAACAGGCGGTGGCGGCCTGCGCTTCGGGCTGATGGTGCAATTGTTGCGCCACGTCGCGTATCAATTGCGGCGCGATCAACGGCTCGTCGCCCTGCAGGTTGACGATCAAGGTGTCATCGGCGAGTTTTTTTTGCTGCACCACTTCGGCCAGGCGCTCGGTGCCCGAAGCGTGATCGGCACGGGTGAGGCAGACATTAAAGCCGTGCTGTTTGACCACTTGCGCCACTTGCTCATGGTCGGTCGCTACCCACACCGCTTGCGCGCCGCTCGCCTGCGCTTTCCCGGCGACATGCACAATCATGGGTTTGCCGGCGATAGTGAGCAGCGGTTTGCCCGGCAGGCGGGTGGAATTGAAGCGGGCGGGGATGATGACGATGAAATCAATCATGTGAACGAGTGAACAGGTGAACGGGTGAACGAGTGAACGGATAACTGCGGTTTGCTTTCTCGTTCACTTATTCACTTGTTCACCCGTTCACGTCCTCATCCGCAGGAAGCTTGCGCGCTTCTTCTTCCAGCATCACCGGTATGTCGTCCTTGATGGGATAAGCGAGGCGGTCGGGCTTGCAAATCAACTCGCGCTCGGCTTTTTTGTAAACGAGCGGGCCTTTGCACAAGGGGCAGACCAGAATATCAAGCAGTTTGGGATCCATATCGCGCCTTTAATTTATTCAGTACCCGTTCACCGAATTTCGGGGGGAGTTGTGCCTCGATCTTGAGCGCCCAGCAATTTTCATCGGCCAGCTGCTCGCATTTTACCGCATCTTTCCCGGTCATGAGGATGGCTTCGGCTCCTGGCCAGCGCAAATCCCCGGCTTGATAGCGGTGATGATCGGGAAAAGCATGCGCTTCCACGCTCAAGCCCAGCGTTTGCAAATGGCGAAAAAAACGCTGCGGATTGCCGATGCCGGCGAGCGCATGCAGTTTTTTGCCGCGCATTTCGGCGGCGCTGACGGTGTGCGCGGGGTTGAGCAGATTATAAAAAGTATCGCCGCGAAGCCGCATGGGAAAGGAATACGGTTTCTCGGTGATCCGAGTTTCGGTTTCAGAGTCCTGGTTGATGACCACGGCGTCCACCCTATCCAGGCGCCACGGCATTTCGCGCAAGGGCCCGGCGGGCAGCGGCAGGCCGTTTCCGAATACACGCTCGCCATCCACCACCGCGATTTCCACATCGCGCCGCAGCCGGTAATGCTGCAGGCCGTCGTCGCTGATCAGCACATTGCATTCGGGGTGCGCGGCGAGCAAGCCTCGCGCCGCCGCTACCCGATCGCGACCGATCCACACCGGGCAGGAACAAAGCCGCGCCAGCAGCACGGGTTCATCGCCCGCGATAAATGCATCTCTGTCCGGCGTAACTGCTTGCGCAGTGCGCGCGCTGCCGCCATAGCCGCGGCTGATGACACCCGGACGGTAGCCCTGCTGCTGCAGAAAATCCACCAGCCAGATGACCAGAGGTGTTTTACCGGTGCCGCCCGCGGTGATGTTGCCGATGATGATCACCGGAACCGGCAATCGGATGCCGGGCAGGATACGCAGGAGATAAAGCCAGCGCCGCACGCCCGTGCCCAGCGCGAACAACAAAGCCAAAGGCAGCAGCAACGCGTGCAGGAAACTCAGGCGATACCAGTAGTATTGCAGCCGGTGCACGCTGTCTGCGGCGCGTCGTTTTAATTCGCCGTTCGGGATTCGGCGGTGAAAGTGATGTGGCTGTACCCGGCGAGACGCGCCGCTTCCATCAGCATAATCACCGCTTTGTGAGTGGTATCGGCATCGGCGCGGATGACGATGACCGGGTCGTTGAGATTGCCCGCCGCTTTGCGCAAAGCCTGGCTTAATTCCTCGGGGCTCAAGGTGTTGACCGGCGTAGTTTCCACCATGTAGCGGCCGCCAGCATCGATGCCGACCGTGACCTGGTTCGGGCGCTCCTGCTGTTTTTCGGTATCGGCCTGCGGCAGATTGATTTTCAGTTCGGTGAACTTGGAATAAGTGGTGCTCACCATCAGGAAAATCAGAATCACCAGCAGCACGTCAATCAAAGGCACCAGATTGATTTCCGGTTCTTCCTTTAAATGACCACGGCGGAAATTCATGTTG
Organism: Burkholderiales bacterium; assembly: GCA_050741655.1. Classification (GTDB taxonomy): domain Bacteria; phylum Pseudomonadota; class Gammaproteobacteria; order Burkholderiales; family JAHFRG01; genus JAHFRG01. The sequence goes on from JBOIFQ010000351.1 coordinate 4,674, forward strand.
GCCGGCGTCCAATCAACTCTGGCGTTCGCCATGCACGATTTCCACCAGCTTGATTCCCTGCATTTCCATTTCCACCATCAGCGTTTCCACCTTGGAGCGGAAATGGCGGTAGAAAATCATGCTGGGAATCGCTACCAATATGCCAAACGCGGTGTTGTAGAGCGCAATCGAAATGCCGTGCGCGAGCTGCACCGGGTTGCTGCCGGAAGGCGCTTGCGAGCCGAAAATTTCAATCATGCCGATCACCGTGCCGAACAGGCCCAAGAGCGGGCTGATGGCGGCGATGGTGCCGAGACTGGTGAGGAAGCGCTCGAGCTCGTGCGCGGCGGCGTGGCCGGCTTCTTCCAGCGATTCCTTCATCACTTCGCGCGAGCTGTGGATGTTTTTCAGACCAGCGGCGAAAATCTGGCCCAGCAAAGCGCCTCGCTCGAGGCGCTGCAGCATGTCTTCATTGACGCCGTTTTGCTGGTAATCGGCGATGATGTTCGGCAGCAGGGAGCGCGGGGCGATGAGGTCGCGCCGCAGTGACCAGGCGCGTTCAACTATGATTCCGAGGGCGATGATGGAGGCGATGATGATGAGCCAGATCGGCCAGCCGGCTGCTTCGATGATGGCGAGCACTTGGAAAAATTCCCTCGCGGTTAAAGGCTGTAACTTTATCTTGCATGCGATTTTTCAGCAAGTGCTGGTGCGAAAAGGATTTTCTTTTTGGCGAACAAAGAGGCGTGGATTCAAGGTGGTTTTATTTTTCCACATTCTCTGTGGATAACACTGTGTATAGCGTATTGATAGCCCGGCTAAATAGGCCATGCGCAAAGGTTTTTTCTTTTCCGATTAAATTTTAGACTAATAAAATATACTTAATAATCAATATATTATGTAATGTCCTAGAGGGGGTAATGACTTTGTAAAATAATCCGCCGCGGCGCGCACGCGTTTTGTGGATGAACCCATACGCGAATCCCTTGTCTGGCGCGGGATTTCACGCGTTATCCCCGCGAATCCCGCGCCAGTATTGGAGTTTTGTGCGCGAATAGCGGCGCGGGTTGGCGCGCCATCGAGTAAAATTCCGGCATGTCGTCTTTATTTGAAAGCGCGCCGCGTGTTATTTCGGTCAGCGAACTTAACCGCAGCGCGCGCGATCTGCTCGAGCACGGTTTTCCTTTGTTGTGGGTGGCGGGCGAAATTTCCAACTTCACGCGCGCCGTGTCGGGTCATTGCTACTTTTCCCTTAAAGATAAAAGCGCGCAGGTGCGCTGCGTGCTGTTCAAGCAAAAAGTCCTGCAGCTGGATTGGCAGCCGGAAAACGGCATGCAAGTGGAAGCGCGCGCGTTGGTGACCTTGTACGAAGCGCGCGGCGAATTCCAACTCAACGTCGAAACCCTGCGGCGAGCGGGTCTGGGTGCGCTGTACGAAGCGTTCGAGAAGCTGAAAGCCAAGCTCGATGCCGAAGGCTTGTTTCTGGAGACGCGCAAGAAAGCCTTGCCGCCATTCCCGCGCGCCATCGGCGTGGTGACCTCGCCGCAGGCGGCGGCGCTCTTCGATGTGCTTACCACCTTGCGCCGGCGCATGCCGGGCATTGCGGTGATTATTTATCCGGCTCCGGTGCAGGGCGAGGGCGCGGGGGCAAAAATCGCCGCCGCGATTGCCGCCGCGGGAAACCGCGCCGAATGCGATGTGCTGATACTGTGCCGCGGCGGGGGCAGCATCGAGGACTTGTGGGCGTTCAATGAAGAAGCCGTGGCGCGCGCGATTGCCGCGTGCCCGCTGCCCATAGTGAGCGGAGTCGGGCACGAGACCGATTTCACCATCGCCGATTTTGTCGCCGACCGGCGCGCGCCCACGCCCACCGCCGCGGCGGAACTGGTCAGCCCCAGCCGCGGCGAATTGCTGGCGAATTTAGATCTGTTCCAGCAACGGCTTAAGCGCTGGATGACGCGCATCTTGGAAGCACGCATGCAGCTGCTGGATTATCTTGCGCGCCGCTTGCAGCCCGCGCGCCTGCAAAACCAGCACGCGCATCTGGTGCAATTATTGCTGCGCCTGAAAAGCGCCTGGTGGCGGCAGGCGGAGAACCGCCGCTGGCGCGTGCGCGAGCTGCGGCTGAAAATCCCGGCTCTCTCTCTGTTGATACAAAGCCAGCATGCTCTGGCGCAACGCCTGCGGCTGGCGGGCGCGCGCAATCCGGAAATGGCGCAAGCGCGGCTGCACAGCCTCAAGGCGCAACTGGCGCACCTGAATCCGCAATCGGTGCTGGAGCGCGGCTACAGCATGGTGCGGACGGTGCAAGGGAAAATCGTGCGCGACAGCGTGCAAATCGCGCTCGATGAGGAAGTGAGCATGACTTTCGCCAAAGGCCGCGCGCGCGCGCGGGTCACCGGCAAGGGATGAAAAACGCCTGACTTGCGTCTATGATGAAACTGGAGGTTCTTAAATAACGAAGGAGAAGCATCATGGCGAAGGAAAGCGCGGGCGAAGGCATTTATAAAATCGTGGAAATCGTCGGCAGCAGCAAGATTTCCTGGGAAGACGCCGCCAAGCGCGCGGTGCAGGCTGCTTCGCGCACCCTGCGCGATCTGCGCGTGGCGGAAATCGGCAAGCTCGACATGAAAGTCGAGGACGGCAAGGTGGTGGCTTACCGCGCACGGGTGACGCTGTCGTTCAAGTACCGGCCGGATTAAAGATACACCGGCACCGGCGGCGGCACGTGGCGCGCCGCGCCGGTCTTGAGATCGTAGTACGCGAGTTCGGGGAAGTGCGCGAAATCCAGCCCGTATAGATGCAGATGCAGCGTGGGCTCGCCGCCGGTCACGGCTACGCTGTGGATGTCCTGCGCCAGCATGCAAATGCCCAGCCCCGGCGCAACCCGGCCTTCTCCAGCATCAATTAATGCCGCGCCATCTTGTTTATAGAAGCGGCTTTGTTCCTCACCGCGGATTCCCACCGCCACCGCCCAGGTGCCGTGGCAATGCGGGTCGGCCTGGTTGCCGGCGGGCGCGACATTGAGATACAAACCGTAACGGCCGTCTTGCGCTTCGTGCAATGCGTAAAACACGCTGCCTTTGGCGGGAACCGCATAGCGCACGGCGGGAAAAAGCTGTTTTTGCGCCGCGAGCTTGAGCAGCAGCGTTTTCATTTCTTCCAATGCTTGCCGTGAGATGCCGCTGCGCGCCTCAATCGCGCGCGCCTGCTTGAGCGTTTGAGTAATCTGCGTTTTCATGCATGCTCCGTCATGGCTTGTTCAAGGTAAGTTTCCACCCGCTGTGGCAGATTCGCGGCCAGGCAATCAAAAGTTTGCACGCCGTTCATGGCGCGCAGCCAGGTTAGCTGCCTTTTGGCGAGCTGGCGCGTGGCGGCTACGCCTTTTTCCTGCAATTCATCGCGGCTGAATTCCGCTTCCAGATATTGCCACACCTGGCGGTATCCTACACAACGCATGGAAGGCAGCGATGGGTTCAAATCGTAACGCGCGCGCAGCGCCTGCACCTCGGCGATTAAACCATTTTTCAGTATGTTTTCGAAGCGCTGCGCAATGCGCTCATGCAAAACCGCGCGATTTTCCGGCGCCAGGCCGATGCTGATGACGCGATACGGCAGCACCGCGATTTCGCTGCGGCCCAGCACCTGCGACATCGGTTTGCCGGTAAGGGTGCACACTTCCAGCGCACGCTGTATGCGTTGCGCATCGGTGGGTTTCAGACGCGCCGCGGTGAGGGGATCGAGGCGCGCCAGTTCAGCGTGCAGTGCCGGCCAGCCGCTGGTCTGCGCCCTGGCGTCAATCACCGCGCGCAGCGCCGGGTCGGCAGCGGGCAAAGCGCTCAAGCCTTCGCGCAGCGCCTTGAAATACAGCATGGTGCCGCCC
>JBOIFQ010000352.1:0-2109 GCA_050741655.1 Burkholderiales bacterium
AGGTTGAGCTGGTGCAAATCGCGCATCCGGCAAAATCCTACACGGCGCTGGAAGAATTGACCGCGCACGCCGAAACCATTCTGAAAAAACTTGAATTGCCTTATCGCGTGGTGGTGTTGTGCACCGGCGACATGGGTTTTTCCGCGGCCAAGACCTACGACATCGAAGTCTGGCTGCCGGGACAGAGCGCTTATCGTGAAATTTCCTCGTGCAGCAATTTCGAGGCGTTTCAGGCGCGCCGCATGCAAGCGCGCTTTCGCAACGAAAAAGGCAAGACGGAACTGGTGCACACTCTGAATGGTTCCGGTCTCGCGGTGGGACGCACGCTGGTCGCCATCATGGAGAATTACCAGAACCGCGACGGCAGCGTGAGCATTCCCGCCGCACTGAGAGCTTACATGGGCGGAGTAGAAAAACTTTCCACGTGAGTTACGGCACGTAGGCCTTGGTGGAAAGCTCCGCATCGACCGCCGCGTGCGGCGCTTCGTATTTCACCAGAATATCGTAATAAGTCCGCACGTTGTCCACGAAAATCACCGGCTCGCCGCCGCGCGCGTAGCCATGCTTCAACGCGGAATAAAATTGCTTGCGGCTCAGCAAAGGCAGCGTTTTTTTCAAATCCAGCCAGGAATCCGGATCGAGTTTCCGCTGCTGCGCCAGAATGCGCGCATCTTCCAGGTGGCCGGAACCAACGTTGTAGGCGGCGAGCGCCATCCAGGTGCGATCGGGTTCCTGAAGCCGTTCCGGCAACGCCGATTTGAGCTCGGCCAGATAGCGCGCGCCGGCCGGTATATTTTGCTGCGGGTCGAGGCGGTCGCTGACTTTCATGCGCTGCGCGGTATCCAGGGTCAGCATCATCAATCCGCGCACTCCGGTGGGTGAAGTCGCCAGCGGATTCCAATGCGATTCCTGATAACCCAGCGCCGCTATCAGTCTCCAATCAATACCACTTGCTTCCTGCGCCGCCTGAAACAAGGCGCGATATGACGGCAGCACGGCCTGGCGTTTATCCAGGAATTCCGCCACATCGTTTTGATTCAGGCGTTGCAAATGACCGTAATAACGGTCGAGCAAGCGCTTGAGAGTGCCGTCCTGCATTACGCTGTTTAAAAAATGATTGGCGCGCTCGATGAGCCAGGGCTCGGCATCCTTGGGGAAAGCCCACGCCAGCTGTTGCGGTTGGCCGAGATTGAAAGCGGCTTCGATATTCGGATAATAGTTTTTTACCACTTCCACCAGATTGGAGTCGGCCACCGTGTAATCAATCGCACTCTCGGCCACTTCAGCCAGCAATACTTCGCCGTCTTCGACGTTTTTCTCATTCCAGCGCAGTCCGGTATTTTGTTGAGTCAGCGTGCGCAGCATTTCGGCGTGGCTCGAGCCCGCCACCACACTGATTTTTTTCCCGATGAGATCGGCAATGGTTTTCGGCCGCGGCAAGTCGGTCTGATACACCACTTGCTGCTGGATGGTCTGGTAGGGCGCGCTGAAAACAACTTGCATCTGGCGCTCGGCAGTGATGGTGAGTCCGGTGGCGGCAAGATGGCCCCGGTGTGCGAGCAGCGCCGGAATGGTCCGGCTGAAATCGCGCACCGTGACCAAGCGCAACTTGACCCCGAGTTGCTGCGCGAACAAGTTCGTGAGATCGAATTCCAGTCCGGCGGGATTTCCCTGTGCGTCGGTGTAAAACGTGGTCGGACTTGCACGCGTGATCACCACCAGTTCCCCGCCCGCGCTGAGCGGCGGCACCGGGCCTTCAAACCGGGAGCATGAGACGAGCAAGGAAAAAAACACCCCTGGCAGCGCCAGGCTAGCCGCTCGCCGCTTTACTCCCGAGAAAAAGTTGCAAACCATGCGCATGCAAGCCCGACATTACGCGGCTGCCCGGCAGCACGCAAGCCGCGCTATCAGGTAAAATGCGCGTGACGGAGAGGTACCGAAGCGGTCATAACGGCGCTGACTCGAAATCAGATGGGGGCGTTCACGTCCCACGTGGGTTCGAATCCCACCCTCTCCGCCAATAGATTTAATTACTTATTGTTTATAAGCAAGAATTATTTGAAAGCATCTAATTACCCACAAATTTACCCACGCCGCCCATCCTAGGAG
>JBOIFQ010000353.1:0-3027 GCA_050741655.1 Burkholderiales bacterium
CGTGCGCAGAGTACGCTTCCCTTGCCTCGCTTCGGCAAGTGCCGTCATGCCCTCGTTCAGTTCCGCGAACAGGTCGCGCTTGGGGGCACGATTAGTTTTAATTTTAGCAGTCGATTTCATGCTTTTCTCCTTGCTTCGAGTTCCGTCTTGATCAACACCTTGAGCGCTTTGCGTTGCTGTGGCGTCAAATCGGCTATCTCGTCTTTGCCATACAGCGTGAATAGCCAGAACTGTGGCCCGTCATTCCACCAGTAATAAATCACTCGCAGGCCGCCTCGTTTACCTTTGCCGCGCCGTTTATCGGCAAACCGCAGTTTACGCAGCCCTCCTGTGCCTTCCATCGGGTCGCCCGCCTCGGGATGTTTCATCAATTGATTCTGAAGACCCCGGAACGCGTCATCGTCCAGATAATCCGCACGGTGACGCTCGAAAGCGGGCAATTCAACGAAAACGGCTTTCATGGCAGTATTGTACGCTAATTACGTATAGATGCAAGATGCTCATAAAAGCGCCGGAGATCTGAACCTAAGTGTTGTTTGTTATCCTTCCGAGCGCGGCGCTAATCCGCGCTATAGCCTTTGATCTCGGTTTCCGTGTAGCGCATTTGTTCTTCCATGACTAATTTCGTCAGCTCCCGTTTTAGCGCGTTGAATTCTGCGCTTGCGCTGTCACGCGGGCGCGGCATGGTGATGCGCACATCGCGCTTGATGGTGCCGGGCCGGTAGGTCATCACCGCCACCCGGTCGGCCAGGTAAATGGATTCGTCAATGCTGTGAGTGACGAAGATGATGGTTTTCCGGAACTCGTCCCAGATGCGCAGCAATTCGTCCTGCAAGGTGCGGCGCGTCAGAGCGTCGAGCGCACCGAAAGGCTCGTCCATCAGCAGAATCGGCGAGTCGAGCGCCAGCACGCGGGCGATCGCGACGCGCTGGCACATGCCGCCGGAGAGATCCTTGGGGAAACGTTCGCGGAATTCGTGCAGGTTGAGTTTGCGCAGGAGTGTATCCACCTTCCCGTTCATTTCCGCTTTGGGCAGGCCTTTTATCTCGAGGCCGAAGCGGATGTTCTGTACCACCGTCATCCAGGGAAACAAGGCGTATTCCTGAAACACCATACCGCGATCGGGGCCCGGAAATCGGGCGGCATCCGCCCTGCCGTTGATGACGATGCTGCCGCCGGTCGGGGACGAAAAGCCGGCGATGGCGTTGAGCAAGGTGGATTTGCCGCAGCCCGACGGCCCCAGCAGACAGACGAGCTCGCCCTCTCCGATATCGAGATTGATGTCCTTCAGCGCGATGACTTCACCTCCGGGGGCCGGAAAACGCTTGTTGACATTTTCAATATGGATGAACATCGCCCTCGTTCCCTAATTCTGATCAATGCCGCGATGCCAGGCGAGCAGCCAGTTGTTCAGGCCATTCATGACCATGTCGATGCCCAGGCCGAGCAAGCCGATGCTGAACATGCCCGCGATGATTTTGTCCGACCACAGATATTCGCGTGCTTCGATAATGCGGTAGCCCAGACCGTTGTTGACCGCGATCATCTCCGCCACGATCACCACGATGAATGCGGTGCCGATGCCGATGCGCATGCCGGTGAGAATGTACGGCATCGCCGCCGGCACGATCACCCGGCGGAACAGGGTCATCTGGCCGGCGCCCAGATTGCGCGCCGCGCGCAGATAGATGCCATCCACGTGCCGAACGCCGGCAATAGTGTTCATCAACACCGGAAAGAAAGCGCCGATGCTGATCAGGAAAAAAGCCGGCGGGTTGCCCAAACCAAACCACAGGATGGCGAGAGGGATATAGGCGATGGGTGGAATCGGCCGCAGCACCTGCACTAGCGGGTTGAACAAACCGTAAATCCTGTCGCTGGTACCCATCAGCAGACCCAGAGGCAGCGCAAGCAGCGTGCCGATCAGGAACCCGCCCATCACCCGCGACATACTGGCTAAAGCATCGTGCGGCAACTCACCCGAAACCAGCCACAAGATGTAGCTGCCTGCGCTGTAAGAATCAGCAGGCCGCAAGTAATCCCACCACTTGGCCATCACTTGCGAAGGCGCTGGCAGTATTTGCGGGTTGATCCAGCCGCTCATCGCCACGAACTGCCATAGCGCCAAGAACACAAGGGGAATGACGATTCCCCTGGCGAAGTTCAGGGCGCCTCTGAAAGAAGTTGCTCCCATGGGGTTGCTACTTGAGCTTTTGCGCGGCCTTGGCATTTTCCAGCAGGTCGAGCTTCACCCAATCTTTCGCCGCCGGGGCATTGGCGCCCAGCTTGCCGACGCCATATTTCAGCATCAGATCGGTGGTGATCTGGACATGCTCGACCGTCAGGTCGTAAGTGTAGGGCGAATTGGCGATGGCATCCTTGAAGTCCTGCGAGCTGATCTGATTCTTGAACATCTGCTCGCGCACGTATTTCTCGGCCACTTCCGGCTGCGCGATGAACAAAGCCGTAGCCGCGACGAATACATTCAGCAGTTTCTGCGCCACTTGAGGACGTTCCTTGTAAAGCTTCTCCGTGATGACCAGAGAACGCACCGGCTCGCCGATGGGCGTATCGTAAGGCTTGATCACCTCCTTACCGAATCCCTTGTTGATGGCTTGGGAAGACTGCGGCTCGGATTGACACATGGCATCGATGTCCTTCCCCAGCAGCGCCTGGTTGAGATCGGCGTAGGCAAGGTAAATGATTTGCACTTCCTTGCCGGGTTTTTCCGACCAGGTGAGCCCCGCTTTGCTCAGCTCGGCGAACAGCAGCAGTTCCTGCGCGCCGCCGCGCGAGACTCCCACTTTTTTGCTTTTCAAATCGCCCACTGATGTAATCGCCAGGTCGCTGCGTGCGACGATGCGCGCGCCGCCTTTGGCGAAGCCGGCCACGGCATAAATCGGCACACCCTGCGCGCGCCCGGCTATCGCTCCATCCAGCGCGCTCGCCGAGGCATCGATCTCGCCGGCAACGATGGCCGGCAGGATGTCGATGCCCTTCGCAAACACGCGTTCATCTATCCTGAGA
>JBOIFQ010000354.1:0-1532 GCA_050741655.1 Burkholderiales bacterium
GCGGAGCATCGTGTGTCCGGCAATGCGGATGCGGCGCAACAGCATCTGACACCGCTGCGCGATCATCTGATGGATGCGGCGCTCGGCAACGTGAGCGAAATTTTCGACGGCGCACCGCCGCACACCCCGCGCGGCGCGCCCTGCCAGGCGTGGTCGGTGGCGTGCGCGCTGGAAGCATGGTGGCGGCTGGAGCAAATCAAACAAAGCAGCGCGCGCAACGCACAGCGCGCGGCATCGTAACGTTTATCACGGAGAAAATAATGAACACGAATCTGAACCAGGAACGGCAGCGTCTCGAAGCGCAGTACCTGAAACGCGAAGACTGGCGCCTTTGGGGACCGTACCTCGCCGAGCGCGCCTGGGGCACGGTGCGCGAGGACTACAGTCCCGGCGGCACCGCCTGGGAACATTTGGACCACGACCAGTCGCGCTCGCGCGCCTATCGCTGGAACGAAGACGGCATGGGCGGGATTTGCGACGAGCAGCAGCGCTTGTGTTTCGCGCTGGCGTTGTGGAACGGCAAGGACCCGATTCTCAAGGAACGCGCTTTCGGTCTCACCGGCAACCAGGGCAATCATGGCGAGGACGTGAAGGAATATTACTTCTATCTCGATGCCACGCCTTCGCACAGCTACATGCGTTATCTTTATAAATATCCGCAAGCGGAATATCCCTACCGCTGGCTGGTGGAGGAAAACGCGCGCCGCTCACGCCAGGACCCGCCGTTCAACCTGCTCGATACCGGCGTCTTCAACGACAGCCGCTACTGGGATGTGGAAGTGCGCTACGCCAAGGCGGGGCCGGACGAGATACACATACGCATCATAGTTTCGAACCGCGGACCCGAAACGGCGACGCTGCATGTGCTGCCGGCCTTGTGGTTCCGCAACACCTGGTCGTGGGGCGAGCCCGGAGCAAAGCCGGAACTGAGCGATGCGCAGGCGCCGAAAGGCGCCATGTGGGCGGTAAGAGCGCGGCACGAGACGCTGGGCGAATATTTTCTTTACGGCCGCCACAAAGCGGAGACGCTGTACACCGAAAATGAAAGCAATACCGAGCGCCTTTGGGGCGTCGGCAATCTCTCGCCCTACGTAAAGGACGCGTTTCACCGCCATGTGGTGAACGGCGAGGACGGCGCGGTCAACCCGGAAAAAACCGGCACCAAATTCGCGGCGCACCATCTCATCACCGTGGAGCCGGGGCAAAGCCAGACCATAGGCTTGACGCTTTCCGCCAAGGCATTGACCACGCCGTTCGACAAGCGCGAGGTGATTTTCGCCAAGCGCGAGGCGGAAGCCGCGGTGTTCTACGACGACCTGCTGCCCGATTGCAACACCGAGGATGCCAACATCCTGCGCCAGTCGCTGGCCGGCATGGTGTGGTCGAAACAATTCTTTCACTACGACGTGGCGCGCTGGCTGGATGGCGATGCGCTGCCGCCGCCGGACGGACACAAGTTCGGCCGCAACCGCAGCTGGCGGCATTTGAAAGCCGCGCACGTCATCTCCATGCCCGACGCCTGGGAGTATCCG
>JBOIFQ010000355.1:0-2285 GCA_050741655.1 Burkholderiales bacterium
TCGCATGGCGCGCACCAGTTCTAAGGAGACGGTCATGAAAAAAATATCGCTTATCCTGGTTTCATCGTTGGTATTTCTGCTGCCGCAAAGCGCAACGGCGCAACTGAAGGTTTTTGCCTGCGAAGCGGAGTGGGGCGCACTGGCCGAGGAATTGGGCGGCGACAAGCTTGCGGTTTACGTGGCAACCACCGGACTGCAAGATCCGCACAATGTGCAGGCGCGGCCGAGCTTGATCGCCAAGGCGCGCAGTGCCGATTTGATGATTTGCACCGGGATACAGCTTGAAATCGGCTGGCTGCCGATTTTGCAGCGGCAATCAGGCAATGAAAAAATCCAACCGGGCGCGCCAGGATATTTCGAGGCCGCCGCTTTTGTGCCCAAACTGGAGATTCCCGCCAGTATAGATCGCGCCCAGGGCGACGTGCATCCGGACGGCAATCCGCACATCCAGACCGATCCGTATAATATTGCGCGGGTGGCGCAGGCGCTAAGCCAGCGCCTGGTTCAGATTGATGCGGTCAACGCGCCGTTTTATCGGGAACGTTACCAGTCGTTCACGGCACGCTGGCAAGAAGCGATCAGGCGCTGGGAAGCGCAAGCGGCGCCGCTGAAAGGCGTGGCGGTGATCGTGCATCACAAAACCTGGGCCTATCTCGAACATTGGCTGGGATTGCGCGAAGTGGCGACTCTGGAACCGAAACCCGGCATCGAACCCACCAGCGCGCATCTGGCGCAGATTTTGCAGACCTTGCAGCGCGATCCGGCCAAGATAGTGATCCGCACACCGTACAACAGCGCGCGCGCTTCCGAATCACTCGCCGAACGCGCGCATCTTCATGCGCTGGTGTTGCCTGACACTATCGGCGGGACGCAGCAGGCAAAAGATTTATTCGGCCTGTTCGACGACATCGTGCAACGTTTGCTGAAAGGGATGCAATGAATATCAGCGCACTCGATTTCAACATACTGGCTCCGGCGTTTCTCGCGGGACTGTTGGTGCTCGCCACGCATGTGCCGCTCGGCATGCAAGTACTGAAGCGCGGCATCGTGTTTATTGATCTGGCGATTGCGCAAATCGCCGGGCTGGGGGTGATCGCCGCCGACTACGCGGGTTTCGAGCCGCAGGGCTGGGCGGTGCAGCTGGCGGCGGTAAGCGCCGCGCTGTTGGGCGCGCTGCTGCTCACCTGGAGCGAGCGGCGGCGGCCGGAAGTACAGGAGGCATTGATCGGCGTGCTGTTCGTGCTGGCGGCGACCGGCGGCATTTTGCTGCTTGCCGACAATCCGCATGGCGGCGAGCATTTGAAGGATTTGCTGGTCGGACAAATTCTTTGGGTGAGTTTCGCGCAGCTTATTCCCGTCGCGGTGCTCACGGCGCTGATTTGCGCGCTGTGGTTCGCTGGCGAAAAAAAATTGGGACGCACTGGATTTTATGTGCTGTTTGCGCTGGCGGTCACGGCTTCGGTGCAACTGGTGGGAATCTATCTGGTGTTCGCGAGTCTGATTGTTCCGGCACTAGCGACCCACGGTTATGCGGGCCGGCGTCTGGTGGCGGGCTATATATTAGGCGCGGCCGGCTATGCGCTGGGGCTGGCGGCATCCGCCGTGCTGGATCTGCCTTCCGGCGCGGTCATCGTCTGGACCTTGACGGTGTTGGGTATAGTGTGGCAAGTGCTTTGCGGCGCCAAGCCGCCCGGCGCGTGAATATCCGTCTAACTCATTGCGCCGCTGTAGCCGGTATGCTATGTTCGTTCATAGATTACCGCTCGTCATCAACTCTAATTCTTATTTCGAATATAAAACTGAAGGCAGCTTGTGGTTTTTGACTTTTTTCGCAAGAAAGATAAGGAAAGTAGCAAGCCGCAGCGCCACAGCACGCCGAAGCAGGCCAAACCTTCCACTACAGTCAAGCCTGCTGATAAATCCAGGCCTGCTGCCGCTCCCGTCAGCATTCAAAAACATTCCAAATCGCACAGCGATTTCGGCAGCGCCACCGATGTGGAGGTGTTCGACAGCACCAGCGAACTTTCCCCGGCGGCGGAAGAAGCGGCGATGCTCTACGCCGGCAACCAGATCGAGCAAGCCCTGGAGGTATTGTTAGGCACCATCAAGAGCGGGTTGCCCGATCTTGAATCGTGGTTGATGCTGTTTGATCTTTATCAGCAAAAAAATATGCAGAAAGAGTTCGAAGAGCTGGCGCTGAATTTCGTGCTCAAGTTCGAGCGTTCTCCGCCCGCGTGGCGCGAAGTCAAGGCGGCGGGTGGGACTGTGTTCGAGCAGGAAGAGGT
>JBOIFQ010000356.1:0-4751 GCA_050741655.1 Burkholderiales bacterium
ATGAAAATCACCCAGGACGTGCGCGAATATGCAGCGAGCCAAGGGCTGGACGAGCAAACCGCGCTCAAGAAAGGCATGCAAGATAAAGCGGACGAGTTTGTGCAGAAGGGCGCTGAGATATACCAGCGCACCTGAGTTACTTCTTGGCTAAAGGTGCGCAGCCCCGGTGCGGCATGTGATTTTGGGCCTTGCTGCGCACGGAACCAAGATGGCGGCGGTAAACTCTTAATAAGCATGTTCAGCGCCAGCGGGAGTTCTGGTTTATGAAAGATCCAATCAAGTGGGTAGCGGCGGTTCTCGGGTTGGCCGGCATCGCCGCCATTTTTTTCTATCGCTGGTATAACCAGGAGCCGGAACTGCAAGCCCCGGTTGCGCCGCCACCTGCTGCTGTCACGGTCGCGCCGCCGCCTGCCCCCGAGCCCGAGCCGCAGATACAGCACCCGATTGCGGAGAGTGCGCAACCCCTGCCCTTGCTGGATGAGAGCGATGCGGCGCTGCGCGAGAGAATCACCGAGCTGATTGGTCAAAAAGCGCTGGTGGAGTTTTTTTATCTTGATAAAATCATTCGCCGCATCGTCGCTACCATAGACAATCTGCCGCGCGAAAAAGTGGCGCAACGGCTGATGCCACTGCAGCCGCCTCGGGGCAGGTTTGTCGCGAAGGGCGATGATGAAAACGCAACCCTCAGCCCGGAAAATTACGGGCGCTACACGCCTTACGTCAAATTGGCGGAGACCGTGAATACCCAGAAACTGGTCGCGGTTTACGTGCATTTTTACCCTTTGTTTCAGCGCGCGTATAAAGAACTGGGTTATCCCAACGGCTATTTCAACGACCGCCTGATCGAAGTGATCGATCATCTGTTGGCCGCGCCGGAAGCGCAGGGGCCGCTCAAGCTCACGCGTCCCAGCGTGTTCTACCGCTTTGCCGACCCCGAGCTGGAATCGCTTTCCGCCGGCCGCAAGATTCTGCTGCGCATGGGGAGCGAGAATGCCGCCAAAGTCAAGGCCAAGCTCAAAACCATCCGCAAGGAAATAACCGGTCAGGATTGGAAACCGTAATGCGAAGCAGCCGCCAATAAAAAACTCAGATTCCTGTAAAAACCAAGTCCAGTGCCGCGATGATTACGCTGCGCTGGCTGGCAAGATTGCTGATGGGTTCACCGAGGATTTTTGCCGGCACACCCGCCAGTTCGGGTGTCAACGCCACAACTTTTTTACCTCCGATTTCGAATATGGGATTGAGCCGCTCGGCAGTCTTGCCTTTTAGTACCCCAGGCTTGCACAACGGGATTACGACTCGCGTCGCCAGCGGTTCAAGTAAATCAGACTGGACATCGAGCAAATAGGGAATGCGAGTGCGGGTCGTGGAATTCGGGTTGCGATAGGCATCAAACTGCGCCATCAGAAGAAACGCAGCCCGTCGCTGAACACGCCATGCTTGTCAATGTGTTCGTTGTAGGCTTCGAGCGCGGCGCGATTTCTCTTCAGCCATTCCTCGCGTTGGCGCAGACGAATCGCTTCATCCAGGCTGGTCTCAAATACCCGTGACAGATTGAGCTTGAGGTGCTTGGCCCTCTCAAGCAAGCCGCCGTCAACGCTCAAGTTGGCCGCTTTTTTGCGCGCGCGCGGAGCGCGGGTTCGGGCGAGCATGCAAATATCCCTCATTGATTATGCGCATAGTGTATGCGTATTGTTTACGGTATGCAATCCTGGAGGGGCTCGCTGTTAGCATCCCGTATAATGCGGCGAATATATAAGGAACAGTGTTATGGATTTTGTTTTGCTGTTAAAGGCCTTGATTCTCGGCATCGTCGAGGGCGTGACTGAATTTTTGCCGGTTTCCAGCACCGGTCATTTAATACTCGTCGGCGAGTTGCTGAATTTCAACGACGAAAAAGGCAAGGTGTTCGAGATCGCCATCCAGTTCGCGGCGATACTCGCAGTGTGTTGGGAGTTTCGCGCCAGGATTATTGAAGTTGTGGTGGGCTTGCCCGCCAGGCGCGAGGCGCAGCGCTTCGTGCTGAATTTGTTTATTGCTTTTCTGCCCGCGGCGATTCTCGGCTTGCTGTTCATCCAGGCCATCAAACAGCATTTGTTTCATGCGCTGCCGGTGGCGCTGGCGTTCATCATCGGCGGAGTAATCATTCTCTGGGTTGAGCGCAGGAAACACCATGTCCGCATTCAGAACATTGACGACATGCACTGGCAGGACGCGCTGAAAATCGGTTGCGCCCAGGCGCTGGCGCTGATTCCCGGCACTTCGCGCTCGGGCGCGACCATTATCGGCGGTTTGTTTTTCGGCTTGTCGCGCCGCGCGGCCACGGAGTTTTCGTTTTTTCTCGCCATCCCCACCATGTTCGCGGCCACGTTTTACGATGTCTATAAGCATCGCGCGCTGTTCGACAGCGGCGACCTGGGACTGTTCGCGGTGGGATTTGTCGCGTCGTTCGTGAGCGCATTTTTCGCCGTGCGCGGCTTGCTGCGCTTCATCAGCACGCATGATTTCAGCGCCTTTGCCTGGTACCGGATTGTGTTTGGCCTGGTCGTGCTCGTGACGTCCTATAGCGGCATGGTGAACTGGTCGGCGGGTTGAGAGTCAAAGTCCGGCAGTACAATTTTTAATCTCCCCATGATTTCCTTGCAACGCTACCGGCAAATTTTTCGCACACCGGATCTGGCTTCCGCGGTGTTCGCATCTTTGCTCGGACGTTTGCCCATCAGCATCACCGGTCTCGCGCTTTTGCTTTTCGTGCAATCGAAAGCGGGTTCTTTTGCGCTGGCGGGTGTCATCAGCGCGCTTTATGTTCTCGGATTGGCGGGGCTGGCGCCGTTTCTTGGGCGCTTGATAGATCGCCTGGGGCCGCGACCGGTTTTGAGCGTGAGCGCCACATGTTATCCGCTAGCGTTAATTTTATTGATATTTTTAGTAACACAAGCGGCGCCGGTATTGTGGATTGTCGCCTGCGCTTTTGCCGCGGGCGCGTCGGTGCCGCCGGTCACGGTGTGCATGCGTGCCTTGTATCCGCAACTGCTCAAGGAAGAAAACCTGTTGCAGACCGCTTATTCGCTGGACTCGGCGATTATCGAAATGGTATTCATCTTCGGCCCGATACTGGTCGCGGCATTCGTCGCCTTGCATCATCCCGAAGGCGCGATTGTTTTCGCCGCAACCTGTTCGCCGCTCGGAACTTTTATTTTCCTGCGCTCTCCGGCGGTGCGGCGCTGGACGCTGCACGCGGTGAATCCCGGGCGCAGCCTGCTCGGGCCGCTGCATGATATGCGGCTGCTCGCACTGCTCGTCGCCACGCTGCTTTATTCCTCGGCCTTCGGTTTGTTCGAAGTCGCGGTTTCGGGATTCGCCACTCATCAAGGCGCACCGGCGGCGGCGGGCGTGATACTCGGATTGGCGAGCGTGGGCAGCACCTTGGGCGCGCTCGCTTACGGCAGCCGCGATTGGGCCGCGCCCCTGGTAAAACAATTGTTGCTGGCGCTAGCGGCCATGGCGCTGGGGATTTTGCTGGTGGCGCCGATCGGTAATCTTTATTGGTTTGCGCCGATCGCCGTCATCGGTTGCGCGCCGATGTCGGTGGCGCTGGCGGCGACGTCCACGCTGATTTCAAGATTGACGCCGCGCGCCATGCTGGCGGAGAGTTTTACCTGGATGGCGACCAGCCTGCTGGTTGGAATCAGCGCCGGAATCGCCGCGGGGGGTGTCTTGGTCGAGCATTTTTCGGCAACGCCGGTATTTTTCGCGGCCGCGGCGGTGACTGGATTGGCGGGAATCATCGCCGCGCTGAAGTTATCCGCCCGCCCGCTTCAGCCTGTGAGCGGAGAAACCTGAAGCGCGTATCCGCCCGGTTTCAGTTGCGCTCGTCTTTAAATCCGGCTTGCCAGTGCGAGCCGTCGCAGAACGGTTTATTTTTGGAAGCACCGCAACGGCACAGCGCCACGCCGCGCACGCAAGACAGGCTTTCGCCCTTGGAGTTCTGCAGGTTGGGGACTGGGAGACAGGTCATTGAGCAGGTAGTAAGGCCCGTTAGGAAGGCACGCGATTGCCGGTTTTGAACTGGTGCTCACTTCCAACCTTCTATTTTTACTGTTATCGTTTGATTTAGCTTTGCACCCATGGTAATCCCGCCGCGCGCCAACCACCTACCGTATTGCGATGGCTGTTCGCATCCTTGTCGCCCTCGAATCCTTCCAGCACGTTGTAGCTGTTGGTGTAGCCCGCCTGGGCAGCGGCGACAGCGGCATTATGCGAGCGTGCACCACTGCGGCAGATGAACAGCACGGCCGTATCCGGGCTCACTTGTTGTTTGAGTTGGTTCAGAAAGTTGGGATTGGGCTGCGATCCGGGGTAACTCAATAATTCAATTTCCACACTGCCTGGAACGCGCCCGACCCAATCCCATTCCGCTTTTGAACGCACATCCACCAGCTTCGCCCCAGCTTCTTGCACGAGCCGATAGGCTTCGCCCGGCGTGAGCGCGCCCTTGTAGGGCAGCCGCATTTCCCTGGCACGTTGTTCTGCGGCTTTGAGGACTTCGTCGGTGCTCATGATGAGCTCGAATGGGATTGGGCTGAAAAGCCATTATAACCAAAAACCATGTCTGGACTTGGCACAATAATGGTGCGAATAAGGTTTTATTTGTTCTGATTTAGTGCATTTATTCGGCTATTCAACGGCAAACGACTTGTGGCACAATACTTTGCTGGTTTTTGGCAGTGGCACATTTAATGCTAATAAAC
>JBOIFQ010000357.1:0-1728 GCA_050741655.1 Burkholderiales bacterium
ATGTGTCGTCCGATATCGATCTGGTTTTCATTTACCCCGAGGAAGGTGAAAGCGGCGGGCCGCGCGTCATCAGCAATCACGAATTTTTCGAGCGCCTGGGACGCAAGCTGATTGCGGCGATGAGCGAAATCACCACGGATGGCTATGTATTCCGCATGGACATGCGGCTGCGCCCTTACGGCGAGAGCGGCCCGCTGGCGGCGAATTTCGCCATGCTGGAAGATTATTTCGTCACCCAGGGGCGTGAATGGGAGCGTTACGCCTGGCTCAAGGCGCGCGTGGTGTGCGGCGGCCGCGATGAGGAGCTGATGAAATTGATCCACCCTTTCGTATTCCGCAGGTATCTCGATTTCGGCATGCTCAACTCGCTGCGCGGCCTGCATGCGCAAATCCGCCAGGAAGTGCGGCGGCGCGACCTGCGCGACAACATCAAACTTGGACCCGGTGGAATCCGCGAAATCGAGTTCATCACGCAAATGTTTCAGCTGATACGCGGCGGGCGCGAAGCGAGACTGCGCGTGCGCCCCACGCTGGCGGCGCTGGCCGGGCTCGCGCATCTGCGGCTGTTGCCGCAGGACGTGGTGGATGAATTGCGCAATGCTTATGTGTTCCTGCGCAATCTGGAGCATCGCCTGCAATATCTCGATGACGCGCAAACTCAGACGCTGCCGCACCATGCCCAGGATCAGGCATTGATCGCGCAAGCCATGAATTGCGGCGATTACGCGGCGCTGCTGCAACAACTCTCCGGGCACCGCGCCCGCGTCGGTCTGCATTTCGAACATGTCCTGGCTGAACCGCAAAACGCCACGCCTGAACTGCTGCCGCTGTGGCAGGGAACGCTTACCGATGATGAAGCAATGATGCAGCTCGCGCGGTTGGGTTTCCACGACCCGCAACTGATTCTGCAGCACATGAAAAATCTGCGCTTGAGCCCGCGTTACCGGCAGATGCCCGCGCTCAATCAGGCGCGCCTGGATGCGTTGATGCCGGTGTTGATTGAAACCGCCGCCGCTCAAGGCGATGCGGCGCTCACGCGCGTGCTGCAATTCGTCGAGAGCATCGCGCGCCGCGAATCTTATCTGGCCCTGCTGGCCGAGCATCCGCAGGCGCTGCAAAGCCTGGTGCGTTTATGCGGCGCCAGCGCCTGGGCGGCGGAATACCTCACGCGTCATCCGCTGGTGCTGGACGAATTGCTCGACCCGCGCGCGCTTTATGCCGAGCCGGATTGGCCGCGCCTCGAAATGGCGCTGCATGCACAACTCGAGCACGCCGACACCGAACAGCAAATGGATAGCCTGCGTCAATTTCATCACGCGCAGGTATTTCGCCTGGCCGCGCAGGATCTGGCCGGAGTGCTGCCGCTCGAGCGTCTGAGTGATCATCTGAGCGCGCTTGCCGATTTGATACTGGAGCAAGTACTGCGCCTGTGCTGGATGGCATTGCGCAACAAGCATCGCGCGCAACCGAACTTCAGCATCATCGGCTACGGCAAGCTGGGCGGCAAGGAACTGGGTTACGCCAGTGATCTGGATCTGGTGTTTTTATACGATGACGATAATCCGGACGCGCAGGAGATCTACGCGCGCCTGGCGCAGCGCATCAACAACTGGCTGACCAGCACCACCGGCGCCGGGATACTTTATGACATCGATTTGCGGCTGCGCCCCGACGGTGCGAGCGGATTATTGGTCAGCAGCTTCTCCGCTTTTGCCGACTACCAGCAGC
>JBOIFQ010000358.1:0-13543 GCA_050741655.1 Burkholderiales bacterium
CCGGTAAACCCGTTCGCTGAGGGCGGCAAAACCCGGCAGCCGGCGGTAAAGCACCAGCCAGAATCCTTTGCCGCGTGCGTGGGACAGCGCGAGAAAGCTGGCTTCGGCGGCGCGGGCGATTTTGCCATCGGGCGCGATGTACTGCACCGCGCGCTGAAACTCGGTGGCCGAGATGTGCGGATACTTTGCCGCGATTTGCTGGTAGGGCGCATAGTCCACTTTATCCCGAGTAAGCTTTTCCCAGTAGCGCGCCCAGTAGGTGCAAAACCCGCAATCGCCGTCATAGATGAGGAGCGGCCGCCCGGCGTTATTTGTTTCCATGTTGCCTAGATTATGCTTGAAGAAAGAAACTGCCAATAACCGCCGTGAGTTTCGCTTACAATGCATTTCAGGTTTTTCGATGGAGGCGTGATTTGCCGCAGCGATTGCCGCGCACCGTGGTGGTTCTCGGTCTGGTCAGTTTTTTTAATGACTTTGCTTCCGATATCGTCATCCCGCTGATTCCGATTTTGCTGGCTTCGGTGTTGAACGCGGGGCCGCTGGCGCTGGGATTAATCGAAGGCGTGGCGGACGCAGTGGCGAGTTTTCTCAAGCTGTGGGCAGGACGTCATTCCGATCGCCTGAGCGGACGGCGCAAAGGGCTCACCCTGTTCGGCTACACGCTTTCCAATCTGGCGCGCCCGCTGCTGGGTTTAGCTACCGCTTGGCCGATGATTCTGGTTTTGCGCAGCCTGGACCGGGTCGGCAAAGGGGTGCGCAGCGCGCCGCGCGATGCGCTGGTGCTGGATGTGACGCCTCCTGCCATGCGCGGCTACGCTTTCGGTTTTCATCGCGCGCTGGATAACGGCGGCGCGGTGGCGGGAGCGCTGGCCGCGGCGGCGGTGCTGGCGTATTCAAGCGCCAGTTTGCCGCAGGTGATTCTGCTTTCCGCTGTTCCGGGAATCGCGGCGGTGCTGCTGTTGGGGTTAGGAGTAACAGAGCGGGCGTCAGAAAAAAACAGCGCGCGCGCCGAGTTGCCGCCGCTCGCCTGGCGCGGTCTTACGCCAACCATGCGGCGCTATCTGGTCGTGCTGGGATTATTTACTTTCGCGCGCGCTTCCGAAACTTTTATTCTGCTGCTGGGTTTCCAGTTGCACATCGGCGTGGTGGAATTATTGCTGCTGTGGGCGGCGCTGAATTGCGCCAAGGCCGCGACCTCCACCTGGGGCGGCAGGCTGGCCGACAGAGTGGGGCGCGCCCATCTGCTGCTGATCAGCTGGACCGCATTCGCTTTGAGTTATTTATTGCTCGGCAAGGTGTCGGGGAATGGCGGCTTATGGGCGGTGACGATTTTTTACGGCCTGTTCGCGGGTTTGAGCGAAGGCGCGGAGCGGGCGCTAATCGGGGATTTCGCCACTGCTGGCGAGCGCGGCACCGCATTCGGCTGGTATCATTTAACGCTCGGCCTGACGGCGATTCCCGCCGGAGTGCTGTTCGGCGCCTTGTGGCAATATCAGAGCGCGGCGCTGGCATTTTTCTTTGCGGGCGGTGTAGCGGCATTGAGCGCGCTGTTGTTACGCGGCTGGGCGAGGATCATTTTTATCAAGGAATCGTAAATGAAATATTTATTCATATTGGCGGCGCTGGCGGCGGCTGCGCTGTTCTGGATCAGCGTGGCGCGCGCGGCGGACACTCCGAAAAGCGGCGACAGCGCGCCGGATTTTGCGTTGCCCGACCAGAACGGCGCGCTGCATGGCCTCAAGGATTTCAGCGGCAAATGGCTGGTGCTGTATTTTTATCCCAAGGACGACACTCCGGGCTGCACTCAACAAGCGTGCACTTTCCGCGATGATTTGCACCAGCTCACCGCCATGGGCGCGCAAGTAGTGGGCGTGAGCGTGGACGACAGCACTAGCCATGCCGAATTCGCCAGAAAATACCATCTGCCGTTTCCGCTGCTCGCAGATACCCGGGGAACAGTCGCCGACAGCTACGGCTCGATTTACAATCTGGGTTTTTTGAAGCTGGCCAAGCGCAATACCTTTCTCATCAACCCGCAGGGAAAAATCACCAAGGTGTATCTCAAGGCCGACACTTCGCGCAATTCAAAACAGGTCATCGAAGACCTGAAACTGCTGACGGCGGCAAAATAACGGTATCGCGTCCGGCCGCTATGCTGTATCATGCGCGCCAGTGCGGTCCACCTGTCCGGTCGGGATCGCCTCCACCGTGGTTTTCCTCTGTTTATTTCGTCTGTCTAGACCGGTCCCGGGCGCAAAGTCTTGGTAGGCCGATCTAGGAGCATTCAATATGTCTTTCGACTCACTCGGCCTGTCGGCCGAAATTCTGCGCGCGGTCAGCGAGCAAGGTTACACCGAACCCACGCCGGTGCAGATGCAGGCGATTCCACCCATAATGGCCGGCAAGGACGTGATGGCGGGCGCGCAGACCGGCACCGGCAAGACCGCCGGTTTTACCTGGCCGATCCTGGAGCGCCTGAAGGTTCACGCCAGCACCAGCGTCTCGCCGGCGCGCCATCCGGTGCGCGCGCTGATAATCACGCCGACGCGCGAACTGGCGATGCAGGTGGCGGACAGCGTGCGCACCTACGGCAAATACGTGCCGCTCAAATCCACCGTGGTATATGGCGGAGTCGGCATCAATCCGCAAATCAAGGAACTGCAATCGGGCGTGGAAATCCTCATCGCGACTCCGGGCCGGCTGCTCGATCACGTGCAGCAAAAGACAGTCAATCTGTCCAAAGTGGAAATCCTGGTGCTGGATGAGGGCGACCGCATGCTGGACATGGGCTTTTTGCCCGACATCAAAAGAATCCTCGCGCTGTTGCCCGCGCAGCGGCAGAATCTTTTGTTCTCCGCCACTTTCTCCGACGAGATCAAGAAGCTGGCGAATCAGCTTCTGAATCAGCCGGTGCTGATAGAAGTGGGGCGCCGCAACTCCGCGGTGGACACCGTCACCCACGTGGTGCATCACGTGGATCAGAATCGCAAGCGCGCGCTGCTCGCGCATATCATCAAACAGCAGGATTTGCAGCAGATACTTGTATTCACCCGCACCAAGCACGGCGCCAACCGCCTGGCGCAGCAACTGCAGCGCGACGGCATCCATTCCACCGCCATTCACAGCAATAAAAGCCAGCCGCAGCGCACGCAGGCGCTGAACGAATTCAAGAGCGGCAAGGTGCGCGTGCTGGTCGCCACCGACATCGCGGCGCGCGGTCTCGATATCGACAACCTGCCGCATGTGGTGAATTTCGAACTGCCGCACGTGGCGGAAGATTATGTGCACCGCATCGGCCGCACCGGCCGCGCCGGAGCCGAAGGCGACGCCATTTCACTGGTGTGCGCGGAAGAGCGCGAGCAATTGCGCGATATCGAACGCTTTCTCAAATTCAAGTTGCCGGTCGGGGTGGTCGAGGGTTTCGAACCCGGCCAGGCCTTGCAGGAAAGTCCGCGCTCGGAATTCCGCCGCCAGGAAAAACCGCGCTTGTCGTCGCAGCCGTCGCACGCGCCGCGTTTTCGTGATGCGCGTGATGAATCACGCGTCACGCGCGAATCGCGCCGTGAGCCGGATGAAGCGCGCGTTGCACGCGAGCCGCGTCCAGCGCCGTCTTCCGTGGCGGCGTTCAATAAACCGCAGCGTCCGCACGCCGCCAAGGCAGTGGTGCCGGCCTTGTTCCAGCGGCGCGCCAAGCAGGGCTGATTCACGCGGCCCATGACCAGGGATTTCTGGCGCGGCAGCGGGTTTCATACCTTGCTGCGCGGCGGCGACGGCAAGCTCACAATCACCGATGATTTTCTGCGCGGCTATTTTCTGCGCCCCGAGTTAACACCCATTGCCGAATCCTGCGCCAGCGAAATCGCGCTGCACCAGTCGCTGCTGGAGCAGCCGCGTCTGCCGGTGGATGAAGCGCGCCTGGAGCAAATCGCCGACGCGGACGCACGCGAAAATTACCGCGTGATGCTGCGTTTCCGCGAACGTCTGCTGGCCGCGCCCACGCTCGAAGCCTGTTACACCGCGATTTTCCATGACCGCAATACCAGCGTGCCGCCGCTGTTCATTGATGAAATGGTACAAGTGATTCTGCACCAGATTCTCGCGGAAAACCCCGAGCCGCTCGTGCTGCGCGCCGCCGAAATGTTGTTTCGCGCGCAGAAAGTGAGTTTCAACGACGGCGCCCTGCTCGCCGCCGATGCCGAAACGGTGAAGGAGCATGAAAACGGCGCGGGCCTGGGCAATATCGGCCGCTTTCTGCTGCAAGCGCAAGCGCCGCTTAAAAGCGCGGCGCTCACCGTGCTCAACGCAGACAATGCCGGCGAATACTGGAACAACGACGAATCTCGCGACACCGTGCTGGCGCTCAATCCCGCCGGTGCCGCCGCTTTATGCCGCGTGCTGGAAGCGTGGATCGGACATTTTCATCAAATCCAGGTCAAAATCAATCCGGTGCCGAAAATCGAAAGCGAGGAATGGATCTGGCATGTCGGCCTCGATGCCGAAGCCAGCGCCATACTCAACGCTATCTATCAAGGCGAGGACGTGGCGGAAGAACGCCAGCGTCGCTTGCTGTGCCTGTTGCGCCTGGATTTTCTCAATCCCGCCGATATGCGCGCGGAAATCGCCGGGCAGCCGGTGTTTCTCGGCATGGCGGTGAACAGTGAAAATATTCTGCGCCTGAAACCGCAAAATCTGCTGATGAACTTGCCGCTGGCGCGGCGGGTCTGAACTGCGGACAAAAAATATCATGGACAGCAAACCCAAACTCAGCGTGACGGTATATTCGGATTACATCTGCCCGTTTTGCTACGTGGGCGATGCGCGGCTGGCGCGCTTGCAGGATGAATTTGATTTGCAGGCGGACTGGCGCGGCTTGGAGATTCACCCCGATAATCCGCCGCAGGGACGGCCATTGTCCGAGCTCGGCTACCCGCCGGCGCTGTGGCGGCAAATGATGGATAACCTTGACCAGATGGCGCGCGAAGAGGGTTTGCATTTCGCAGAACGCACTTTCACCACCAATTCGCATCAGGCGCTGCTGCTGGCGGAAGCGGCCAAGGACGCAAGCGCACAACAATTCGCGGCTTTGCATCAGCGCCTGTTCGCGGCTTATTTTGTAGAACGGCAGAATATCGGGCAGCCCGAAGTGCTGCGCGCGATTGCCGTCGAGGCGGGACTCGCTGAAGCGCTGGTGCAGCGCGCCTGGAGCGATGCGCGCTATGAAGAGAGACTGCGCCAGAACTGGCGCGACGCGTCGCGGCTGGGAATAAGCGGCACGCCGGCTTTTATCATCGGCGAGGAGATCATTTCCGGCGCCGCGCCGGTGGCCATGCTGCGTGAAGCCGCGTGGCGCACGCAAAAGTAAGAGCAACCATGTCCAGACCGCAACCGGAACCACGCAGCGCCTACCGGCATTTTCTGTCCATCACCACGCGCTGGATGGACAACGACGCTTACGGTCATGTCAACAACGTGGTGTATTACTCGTATTTCGATACCGTGGTGAATCAATACCTGATCGAGCGCGGCGTGCTGGATATCGAAATGAGCCCGGTGATCGGCCTGGTGGTGGAAACGCAATGCCGGTTTTTCCAGCCGCTCACTTTTCCGGAAAAAGTCGAAGCGGGTTTGCGCGTCGCGCATATCGGCAACAGCAGTGTGCGCTATGAAATCGGTCTGTTCCGCGCCGGCGAAGATGCGGCGGCGGCGCAAGGCTATTTCGTGCATGTGTATGTGGATCGTGCCACGCGCAAAGCCGTGGTGGTGCCGCCCGCTATACAGGAAGCGTTTATAAAAATAACAATTTAATTAACATGTTACAAGATACTCTTTCTATACAACTTGAAGTAATTTCGCAGGCGCCCAAAGGCAAGTCCAAAGCCACGCCCTTATTATTCGTGCACGGCGCATTCACCGCCGCCTGGTGCTGGGATGAATATTTTCTGCCGTTTTTCGCGCAGCACGGCTACCGCGCGCACGCGCTGAGCCTGCGCGGCCACGGCGCCAGCGGCGGGCATGAATTTTTAGCGCTCGCCAGCATCGAAGATTATGTGGAAGATGTGGCGCGCACCGCCGCCACGCTGGGCGCGCCGCCGGTGCTGATCGGCCATTCCATGGGCGGCCTCGTCGTGCAAAAATATTTACAAGCGCACGAAGCACCCGCTGCGATATTGATGGCGCCGGTGCCGCCGCAAGGCATCCTCGGCTCGGCGATGCGCATGGCGATCCGCGACCCGCTGTTTTTTCACGAAATCAACCTGATTCAAAACGCGGGAAAACAGGATGCCGCGCCAGACACCGTGCGCCGTGCGCTGTTTTCCCCCGCCATGCCGGATGACGAGATCAGGAAACATGTGCTGCGCATGCAGCCGGAATCGCAACGCGCGATTTTCGATCTGTCCTGGTATCACTTGCGCCACCCGCGGCAAAAAGTCCGCGCGCCGCTGCTGGTGCTGGGTGCGGAGAATGATGCTTTCTTTCCCCGATCGGTGGTGGAACTGACGGCGCAAACCTATGGCACGCGCGCCGAAATCTTTCCCGGCATGGCACACGCCATGATGCTGGAACGGGATTGGCAAAAAGTCGCGCGGCGCATTCTGGAGTGGTTGCACCAGCAGGATTTGTGATTGGGATTTTCCGGAGTAAAATTCCGGCATGGAATGTTTAACCGAGGCTCATCATGAACGCACCGCAGTCGCTTTCCACGCTACAGCTTAAAAATCCTCAACTGTTCCGCCAGCAATGCTATCTCGACGGCGCCTGGGTGGACGCCGACAGCAAAACCACTTTCGCCGTGACCAACCCGGCGGACGGCGCGCAACTGGGTAGCGTCCCCAATATGGGCGCGCAGGAAACCCGGCGCGCGATAGCCGCAGCCGATGCCGCGTGGCCGGCGTGGCGCGCGAAGAGCGCGAAGGAACGCAGCGGGATTCTCAAGCGCTGGTTTGATCTTATCCTGGCCAATCAGGACGATCTGGCGCAACTCATGACCGTTGAGCAGGGCAAGCCGCTGGCCGAAGCCAAGGGTGAAATCGCTTATGCCGCGTCTTTCATCGAGTGGTTCGCGGAAGAGGGCAAGCGGGTTTACGGCGAAACCATTCCTTACCTGCAGGCCGACAAGCGCTTGCTGGTAATCAAACAGCCGGTCGGCGTGTGCGCGGCGATTACACCGTGGAATTTTCCCGCCGCCATGATCACGCGCAAAGTGGGGCCCGCGCTCGCTGCCGGTTGCGTGATGGTGGTGAAACCGGCGGAGCAGACGCCTTATTCCGCGCTCGCCTTATGCGTTTTGGCGGAACAAGCGGGCATTCCCAAAGGCGTGTTGAACGTCATCACCGGCGCCGCGCCCGCCATCGGCGGTGAAATGACTTCGAATCCGCTGGTGCGCAAGCTCACTTTCACCGGCTCCACCGAAATCGGCAAACTGCTGATGCGCCAGTGCGCGGACACGGTAAAGAAAATTTCGCTCGAACTGGGCGGCAATGCGCCGTTCATGGTGTTCGACGACGCGGATCTGGATGCGGCGGTGGAAGGCGCGCTGGCGTCCAAATATCGCAACACCGGCCAGACCTGCGTGTGCGCCAACCGCATCCTGGTGCAGGACGGAGTTTATGCTGCGTTTGCCGCCAAGCTTGCGGAAAAAGTGAAGACGCTCAAAGTCGGTAACGGCATGGAAGCGGGAGTGAGCCAAGGCCCGCTGATCGACGCGCAGGCGCTAACCAAAGTCGAAGACCATATCGCTGACGCCCAGGCCCAGGGCGCGAAAATAATGCTGGGCGGCAAGCGTCACGCTCTCGGCGGCACTTACTTCGAGCCCACCATACTGACCGAAGTCACCACCGCGATGAAAGTCGCGCGCGAGGAAACTTTCGGTCCGGTGGCGCCGCTGTTCCGTTTCAAGACCGAACAGGATGCGGTGCGTCTTGCCAACGATACCGAATTCGGCCTCGCCGGATATTTCTACAGCCGCGACATCGGGCGCATCTGGCGCGTCGCCGAAGCTTTGGAGTGCGGCATGGTCGGCGTCAACACCGGCATTATTTCCAACGAAGTCGCGCCGTTCGGCGGCGTGAAGCAATCCGGAATCGGCCGTGAAGGCTCGAAATACGGTATAGAAGAGTTCATGCAGGTTAAATATATCTGCCTCGGTGGGTTATAAATCCGGTATTAAAAAATCTGGTTTTTCTGCTGGCACTCGCCAGCGCATGGGTGCAGGCCGAAGCCGCGCCGGACATCAACGTCAATGTCGCCACTCAAAATGATCTGGTTACAGTGGACGCCAGCATACTTGTGCCGGTTTCCATCGAGCAAGCCTGGGCGGTGCTCAACGATTACGACCGCATGGGCGAATTTATTCCCAATTTGCAAAGCCGCATCATCAGCCGCGAGCCGCTGCGCGTCGAGCAAAAGAAAACCTCCGGATTCGGGCCGTTCAAAATTACTTTTGAATCAGTGTGGGAGATCGAGCTCACACCTTATCAACTGATTCAAACTCGCGCGCTGAGCGGCGATGTCGAAAGCATGCACGGCATAACCAAACTAAGCACGGAAGGTACAGCCACGCGCATTGACTATCATCTCGAGGGCATGCCGAAATTCTGGGTGCCGGTGATCGGCCCGTCGGTGATTAAAAGCGATGTGCGGGAACGGCTGCAAGGCGCGCGCGAGGAAATGCTGCGCCGCAAGTCCAGGTCAAAAAATCACGATAACTGAAGCAGTTTTTCGCTGAGCTGCCATAATTTGCGCGCCGCCTCCCGGTTTTGCGACTGCGGCGAGGGGTTCGCTTCCCGGCATTTTTCAAAATATTTCCCGCTCACGTTTTCCAATTCCGGCGCGCAGGCAAGATACAGCGGAGTGCGCGCCCCCACCTCGGGGCTGCGCAACATCAGCTTGAGCATGAAATTCATCGGCTGCGGTACATTCCTGTAAATATCGGTGGCGATGGCGCCGGGGTGCAGGCAATTGACCGTCACGCCGCTGCCTTCGAGGTGTTGCGCCAGTTCGCGCGTAAACTGAATCTGCGCCTGCTTGGAAAGCGCGTAGGCCCGGAATCCGTTCCAGTGTTTTTCGCCTTGCAGATTATTCCAGTTGCGAGCGAGTTCCACGCCGCTCTCGGTCGCCGATGAGACATTAATGATGCGCGCCGGCGCGCCGGCCTTGAGCGCATCGAGCAGCAGATGGGTGAGCAGGAAAGCGGATAGATAATTCACCGCGAAAGTGGTTTCGATCCCGTCCTCGGTGAGAGAGCGTGCATGCTCATAAGTGCCGGCATTGTTGATCAACACCTGCAGCGCGGGATATTTGGCCTTGAATTGCGCGGCAAAGCGGCGCACCGCGTTTTGCGAGGAGAGATCGGCCAGCATCAATTCGGCGGCGTGACCGTTGGCTCTGATTTCATCCAGCGCAGCCTCGCCTTTAACCCGGCTGCGGCACAGCAACACGACTTGCGCGCCGCGCGCGGCGAGCTCGATGGCGGTTTGTTTGCCGATGCCGGAACTGGCGCCGGTGACGAGACAGATTTTTCCCTGCATTGATCAGGCTTCGCGGCGGATGGCGCGGAATTGTTTCAGATAATTTTTATTGAACGCGGCCAGCAGGGCGGGACACCAGCGCTGCAGAGAGCACAGCAGGCGCGCGTGCAATGGAAACAGAATGGTGCGTTGATTGCGCGCCACGCCTTTGAGAATTTCGCGTGCGGCATAATCCGGCATCATGGCCTGGAACGGCACCAGCGCGAGATAATCGCGCAGACTCGCGTTGAGCAAAACCGCGCTGGCGAAAATTCCGCTGCGGGTGTAGCCCGGACACACGGTGCTGACTTTAATCCCGAAATCCGCCGCTTCCGCCGCCAGCGTGGCGGACAGCCCGATGACGGCGTGCTTGGTGGCGCAATACGCAGACAAAGCCGGCACCGGCACCATGCCGTTGGGAGACGCGGTATTCACGATATGTCCGAAACCCTGCTTGAGCATGACCGGATACGCCGCCATGCAGCCGTGAATCACGCCCCACAGATTGACATCAATAATGCGCCGCCAATGCGAGAGATTCATGTCGCGCATTTCACCCGCCACCAGAATACCCGCGTTGTTGAACAGAAAATCGAGGCGGCCATGTTCCGAAACCGTCCCGTCAATCAGCGCCTGCACTTGTTCCTGGCGGGCGACATCGGTATGCACGGCGCGCGCCGTGCCACCGGCCGCAGTGATTTGCGCCGCGCAGTCTTGCGCGCCTTCGGCATTAATATCGGCCACCACCACCCGCGCGCCGCGCCGCCCAAGTTCCAGACACAGCGCGCGTCCCATTCCCGAAGCGCCGCCGGTGACGACCGCGACTTTGTCCCGGAAGCTCATCAAGTCAATTCCAAAGCCGCGAAGGCCTTGAGCGCGGGGCTCAACTCCGGCGCAATCTGATTATCCTTGCCCGCCAGCCGCAACACCTCGCGGGTCGGCACCGCGCCCTGCGCGGAGCGGAAGCTGCCGCGCATGAAAGCCGCTGCCGCGAGTTTTTTTGCTCCGTCGCCGTCCACGATTTCGAAACGCTGTTCCAGATAAAACCATTTGTCATCCCAGCCGGCGACGTGCGTCACCAGATCGAAACGCTGGAGCGGAGCGAGCGAGCGGCGGTAGCGGATGGCCACATTCGTCACCACCGGCGCCCAGTGCCGGTTGAACAGCGCATCCTTGAGCACGCCGGCTTTTCCCATTAAATGCACGCGTCCCAGATCCATGAGCGTGAGATAACGCCCGTTGTTCATATGCCAGTTCAAATCCACATCGTTCAGCCACACGCGCATCGGCAGGCGCGATTCGGCCAGCAGATCCATGCGTGGGCCGCAAGCCGCGCGTATCAGCGTTACAATCAGACGAAAAATTAAATTCATGTTTGACTTGTGATTTATCCGTTTTCTGTGGTCTGGATTCTGGTTTTATTCCGCGCGCTGCAAATCGGTGATCGCCGCCGCGAGAAAGCGTCCCGCTTCGCCGCCGGTGACGGCGCGGTGATCGAAAGTCAGGCTCAGCGGCAGCACGCGATGCACTGCGGGTTTGCCGTTGTCCGCCACCACTTGTGCGCGGATTTTGCCCGCACCGAGTATCGCCACCGTCGGCGGCAGCACCACCGGCGCGGCATAGCGTCCGCCTATCATGCCGAAGTTGGAAAGCGTGATGGTGTTGCCGCGCAATTCTTCCGGTGGCACTTTGCGCGCTTTCATGTCCGCAATCAAACGATCCAGTCCGCGGCGCAGATCCGCGACATCGCGTTTATCCACATTGCGCAGCACCGGCACGAACAAACCATCGGGCGTATCGACCGCGATACCGGCATGCACATCTTGCACCACATGCCGGCCCAGCGCTTGGCTGTCGAACCAGGCGTTGAGCGCCGGTTCCGCTTTGCAGCCCGCGACCAGCGCGCGCAGCAGGCGCATGGTGACGTCCTCGCCATGTTTCCAAACTTGAATGTCGGCGTCATCCATGAGCGTGGCCGCCGCGACTTCCACGTGCGCCAGCGCCATGTTCTGCGCCATCACGCGCCGCACGCCGCGCAGGATTTCCTGTGGGCCGACTTCCGCCAGTATGCGCGCCACGCGCTGCACGTCATTGGCGGTAATCAATCCGTCCGCCCCGGTCGGCGTCACCATCGCCAGATCCACATTGAGCCGATGCGCCAGAGCGCGCACCGCGGGCGTGGCCTTGATGCCGGCGGCGGAACGCGCCGCCACTGCCGCGGGCCGGTCTTCCACCACTTGTTTGCCGGCCACGACTTCGCCTACCACCGTGCCTTTGTCGGCAGGCACCCCGTCGTCCTCGAAAGCAATCAGCGGCGCGCCGACTTTTACCACGCCGCCCGCCGCGCCAAACAGTTTGGCGATGCGTCCGGCAAAAGGCGCGGGCACTTCGACAATGGCTTTGGCGGTTTCCACCGACACCAAAGGTTGATCCACCACCACCTGATCGCCCACGGCGACATTCCAGGCGGCGATTTCCGCTTCCTGCAAACCCTCGCCCAGATCGGGGAGTTTGAATATTTTCATGTGAACTCCAGGGTTTTTCTTGCCGCAGTCACGATGCGTTCCACCGAAGGCATGTAGTAATGCTCGAGCTTGGCGAGCGGCACCACGGTGTCGTAACCGGTGACACGCTGCACCGGCGCGAGCAGAGTGAGCAGCCCATGCTCGGCGAGATTGGCGGCGATTTCGGCGCCGAAACCCGCGCTGCGCGCCGCTTCGTGCACGATCACGCAGCGCCCGGTTTTCCGTACCGATTGCAAGATGGTATCCATGTCGAGCGGCTTCAGCGTGGCGACATCAATCACTTCGGCCATGATGCCTTCTTCCACCAGCGCATCCGCCGCGGTCTGCGTCTCATGCAGCATCGCGCCCCAGCTCACGAGAGTGAGATCGGTTCCTTCGCGCAGCACGAAGCACACATCGAGCGGCGCGGCCTCGCCGTTGTCCGGCACTTCCTGCTTGAATAAGCGATAGAGCCGCGTCGGCTCCAGGAAAATCACCGGATCGGGATCGCGCATGGCAGCGAGCAGCAAGCCGTAAGCGCGCAGCGGCGAAGAAGGCACCACCACGCGCAAGCCGGGAATATGCGCGAACAGCGCTTCCACGCTTTCCGAATGATGTTCCGGCGCGTGGATTCCCGCGCCGCAGGGCGTGCGCAGCACCAGCGGGCAGCTCAAGCGGCCGCGCGTCTTGGTGCGCATGCGCGCCGCGTGATTGATGATGTGATCCAGCACCGGATAAACAAAACCCGAGAACTGGATTTCCGCCACCGGTTTCAATCCCTGCGCCGCCATGCCGATGCTGATCCCGGCAATCAGCGATTCGGCGAGCGGGGTGTCGAGCACGCGCCCGGCGCCGAATTTATCCAGCAGACCGACGGTGGCGCGGAACACTCCGCCGTCCACGCCCACGTCCTCGCCCAGCACGATGACATTGGCATCACGCGCCATTTCGTGATGCAGCGCGAGATTGACGGCTTCGACCAGGGTGATTTCCGCCATGATTATTGTTCGCGCAGCGCGTCGTCGCGCTGCGCCTGCAAGGCGGCGGGCAGGGTGGCGTAAAGATGCTCGAACATCGCCGCCGGCGCGGGCTTGGGCAGTTTAGTGAATTCATCCGCCGCCGCCTGCACCTGGCGCGCGCATTCGGCCAGCAGTTGCTCTTCCTGCTGCTTGCCCCAGGCGCCGCTATCCGCCAGATAATTGCGCAGCCGCACGATAGGCTCCAGCGCCCAATGCTTGCTCACTTCTTGCGTGCTGCGATAGCGTCGCGCGTCGTCCGCCGTGGTGTGATCGAACAAACGGTAGGTGAGCGCTTCAATCAGGGCCGGCCCTACGCCGGTGCGCGCTTTTTTCAGCGCCGCTTGCAGCGCATGGCTGACCGCGATGATGTCGTTGCCATCCACCTGCACGCCCTCGATTCCGGCGGCAATGGCTTTTTGCGCCAGAGTCTGCGTCGCGGTCTGTTTGGCAAGCGGCACCGAAATCGCCCATTGATTATTGGCGACCACGAACACCACCGGCAACTTCCACACAC
>JBOIFQ010000359.1:0-2432 GCA_050741655.1 Burkholderiales bacterium
CGTATACGCTGCGCGAATAATCCAGCGCTTTCTCGACGCCGGCTTCGGCCAGCTTGGAGCGCAGTTCTACCACACCCTGCACATCCTTCACTTCACTCAAGCTCTTGGCGTTCTTTGCGTTTTCTTCAACCAACTGCTTGGCAGCCTGAAGCTGCAACTTCACCAGGCGCTCGGCGCTTTCCATGGTGATTTTGGCAAAACGCAGCGTGTTTTCCAGGGTGTTCTTGTTGAGTTCGGGGAATTGCTCTTTAAACATGGCGGAATCCTTTAACTAAATTTAATTATCTGCGGGGGCTTCATGTTGCACTGCAACAATGATATTCTATTAGGGTGCGCACAAGAATGTCAATGTTTTTTTGTGCGCCGCAAAACAGACCTCTTTCAGCTTTAATGTTTTTATTCCTAAATCATATGCTTATAATGAGGCCAGCGTCTGCCGCAGTGAACATAAATTAAGCCCACCCAGGGCAAGGCATGAAAAGGAGCGTGCAGCATGAGCGACACGGTAAGAGTCATCAAGAAGTATCCGAACCGCCGTCTTTACGATACGGCCAGCAGCAGCTACATCACGCTGGCTGATGTCAAGCAACTGGTTCTCAATCAGGTGGATTTCCGCGTGGTGGATGCCAAAACCAGCGAGGACCTCACGCGCAGCATCATGCTGCAAATCATTCTGGAAGAGGAAAGCGGCGGCGCGCCGATGTTTTCCAGCGACATGCTGTCGCATATCATCCGTTTCTACGGCAACGCCATGCAAGGCATGATGGGCGTGTATCTGGAAAAAAACATCGAGACCTTCATGGAAATGCAAAAGCGCCTGCAGAGCCAGTCGCGCAACATGTATGGAGAAAATCCCATGCTCAACGCCGACACCTGGTCGCAATTCCTGAAATTCCAGGGCCCGGCCATCCAGGGTCTGATGTCGAGCTATCTCGAACAAAGCGCCAATATGTTCCTCGACATGCAAAGCCAGTTGCAAAAACAGACGCGCAATATTTTCGGCAATTTCTCTTTTCCCGATCTCAACACCGCCCCGCACAAAGCCGAAGACAAAAAGTAAGCGCATGTTTCCGATTCTCGCATGACCGCCGCCCCCAAAGTCGGTTTTGTTTCGCTGGGCTGCCCCAAGGCGCTGGTGGATTCAGAGCACATTCTCACCCGCTTGCGTGCCGAGGGTTATCTCATCGCGCCCAGCTATCAAAATGCCGACCTGGTGGTGGTCAACACTTGCGGTTTCATTGACAGCGCGGTGGAAGAATCGCTGGATGCCATCGGCGAAGCGCTGGCCGAAAACGGCCGGGTTATCGTCACCGGCTGCCTCGGCGCCAAAGGCAATGTGGTGCGCGATGCGCACCCGCAAGTGCTGGCGGTGACCGGCCCGCACGCGGCGCAGGAAGTCATGGACGCCGTGCACGCGCATTTGCCGCAACCGCACGACCCCTACACCAGCCTGATTCCGCCGCAAGGCATCAAGCTCACGCCCAGGCATTACGCCTACATCAAAATTGCCGAGGGTTGCAATCACCGCTGCACCTTCTGCATCATTCCCTCGATGCGCGGCGACTTGGTGAGCCGCCCCATCAACGACGTCATGCAGGAAGCGGAAAATCTGGTCGAGGCCGGCGTCAGGGAATTGCTGGTGATTTCGCAGGACACCAGCGCCTACGGCGTGGACGTGAAATACCGCACCGGTTTCTGGCGCGGCAGGCCGCTCAAGACGCGCATGACGGAATTATGCAAAGCGCTGGGCGAACTGGGCGTATGGGTGAGGCTGCATTACGTTTACCCCTACCCGCATGTGGATGAAGTGGTACCGCTGATGGCGCAAGGAAAAATCCTGCCTTACCTCGACGTGCCATTCCAGCACGCCAGCCCGCGCATCCTCAAAGCCATGAAACGTCCGGCGGCGGCGGAAAACAATCTCGCACGCATCCGCGCCTGGCGCGAAATCTGTCCGGACCTCACCCTCCGCAGCACTTTCATCGCCGGCTTCCCCGGTGAGACCGAACGGGATTTCGAGCAACTGCTGGAATTTTTGCAAGCGGCGCAGCTCGACCGCGTCGGTTGTTTTACTTATTCCGCGGTGGACGGCGCCATGGCGAATGCGCTGCCGGGTCATGTGCCGGAGGAAGTGAAAGAGGAAAGAAAAGCGCGCTTCATGGCGCTGCAAGAGAAAATCAGCGCGCAGCGCTTGCGGCGCAAAATCGGACAAACCATGACCGTGCTGGTGGATAAAGTGAACGGCAAAGGCGCCATCGCCCGCAGTTTCGCCGACGCGCCGGAAATTGACGGCAACGTTCAAATCAGGAATTCACGCGGACTTAAGACAGGTGAATTCGTGCAAGTGAAAATCACGGGATCGGATATTCACGACCTGCACGCGGAACTTACCGCTCACTAGCGGGTTATTCCGCCCCGTTCTTAACCAGTTC
>JBOIFQ010000360.1:0-8601 GCA_050741655.1 Burkholderiales bacterium
ATCCGGCTGAGGGTGGCGCTGGCACGCTCCAAAAATCTGGTGTCCATCCGCATTTTGCAGGCCATCACGCCTCAGTACGCGCAGGACTACATCACGCGCTTCGGTTTCGACCCCAAGCAGCACCCGCCGTATCTCACCATGGCGCTGGGCGCGGGATCGGCCACGCCTTGGCAGATGGTGGCGGGCTATGCGGTGTTTGCCAATGGCGGTTACCGCATCACGCCATATTACATAGACCGTATACAGGACGAGCGCGGCAACGTGATAGCGCAGTCCAAGCCGGAGCGCGCCGGCCAAAGCGCGCAGCGCGTGGTGGACGCACGCAATGCCTTTATCATGACTACCCTGATGCAGGATGTAATACGACAAG
Source organism: Burkholderiales bacterium (assembly GCA_050741655.1). Classification (GTDB taxonomy): domain Bacteria; phylum Pseudomonadota; class Gammaproteobacteria; order Burkholderiales; family JAHFRG01; genus JAHFRG01. The sequence goes on from JBOIFQ010000360.1 coordinate 371, forward strand.
GCACGGGGGTGCGCGCTATGCAGCTTGGGCGCAAGGACTTGGCCGGAAAAACCGGCACTACCAACGAAAACGTGGACGCCTGGTTCGCGGGCTATCACCCGGCGCTGGTAGCGGTGTCGTGGATAGGTTTTGATCAACCGCGGACTTTGGGTGAAAAAGAAACCGGAGCCATGGCGGCGCTGCCGATCTGGATGGGATACATGGGTAAGGTGCTGAAAGGTGTGCCGGAGGCGATTTATCCGATACCGGATGGCGTGATCACGGCGCGCATCAATCCCGACACTGGCTTGCGCGACCCGGAAAACAAGAGCGGGGTGATCGAATATTTTTACCAGGAAAACCTGCCGCCGGAACAGGAATTCGGCCTGGGCGGCAATCCACAGAATCCGGGCAGGCCGGTGGAAGAAATCAAAAACCAGTTGTTCTAGAGAGGGCGCGATGCCCAGGGATAGTGGATTGAAGCGGCAGCATTTGCGCCAACGTATCGCGCATGCGGCGGCGCGATTGATGGCGCAGGACGGCATCGCCGATTTTGGCTTGGCCAAGCGCAAGGCGGCACGCCAGGCGGGGGTCGCCGATTTGCGCGAACTTCCCGCCAACGAGGAAGTGGAAGCGGCGTTGCGCGCCTACCAGTCGCTGTACCAGAGTGAGATGCAGCGCGCAGCATTGAAGCAACTGCGCGAACAGGCCTTATCCCTGATGTATTTATTAAAAGATTTTAATCCGCATCTCACCGGCTCGGTGCTCTCTGGCACCGCCGCAGAACATTCCGATATCAATTTGCAATTGTTCGTCGACAGCGTCAAGGACGTGGAGCTGTTTTTATTGAACCGGCAAATTCTTTACCAGCAAGGCGAGAAACGCCTCTACGTAGGCGAAGAACAGCGCGCCGTACCGGTTTTCATAGTGGAGAACGCAAGCGTGGAAGTGAAAATTACCGTATTAGGCGCCAAGGATATGCGTCACGCGCTCAAAACCTCGCAGGAAGGAAAGCCCCTGGAACGCGCCCGCACCGCGGCGGTCGAGGATCTGCTGCAACAGGGGTGATTTATTTCTTGGCTTCAGCCAGCCAGCGCGCGGCGTCAAGCGCAAAATAGGTAAGTATGGCATCCGCACCGGCGCGCTTGAAAGCGAGCAGCGCTTCCAGCACGCATTCTTTTTCGCTTAACCAGCCATTCCCGGCGGCGGCTTTCAGCATGGAGTATTCACCGCTCACCTGGTAAACGAAAGTCGGCGCCTTGAATTCATCTTTCACGCGGCGCAGCACATCAAGATAAGGCAGCCCGGGTTTCACCATCACCATATCGGCGCCTTCCTGCAAATCGAGGCCGGCTTCCCACAAAGCCTCATCGCTGTTGGCCGGGTCCATTTGATAGGTGTATTTATTGCCGCCGCCCAGATTGCCGGTCGAGCCCACCGCGTCGCGGAACGGGCTGTAAAAACTGGAAGCATATTTCGCGGAATAAGCCAGGATGCGAGTATGAATGAAGCCTTTAGTGTCGAGCGCCTGGCGAATGGCGCCTATGCGTCCATCCATCATGTCGGAAGGCGCGACGATATCGGCGCCGGCTTGTGCGTGGGTGAGCGCTTGTTTGGCGAGCGCGGTAACGGTTGCATCGTTGAGCACGTAGCCGGATGGATCTATCAAACCATCCTGCCCGTGGCTGGTGTAAGGATCGAGCGCAATGTCGGTAATCACGCCCAGTTCGGGAAAGCGTTTTTTAAGCGCGCTCACTACTCGCGGCACGAGTCCCTTGGGATTGAATGCTTCTTTCGCATCGGCGGTTTTGAGTTTTTGCTCGATGACGGGAAACAGCGCCATGGCGGGAATACCCAACCGCACACATTGCTCGGCTTGCTTTAGCAATTTATCCAGTGTTTGCCGGGTGATGCCCGGCATGGAAGGCACGGCTACACTGCGGTTTTTTCCGTCCAGGACGAAAACCGGATAAATCAAATCGTCAGCGCTCAGACGATGCTCGCGCATCAGCCGGCGCGAAAAATCATCGCGGCGCATGCGCCGCATTCTAAGGTGCGGATATTTGCCCAGTGTTTGCATGAATCTGGCCGCTATATTGACATAATCCGTTGTCCGGCGGAAAAGATCCGCGCCAAACCGCAGGCCGGGATTTTTCGCGCGTAGGGCGGTTTTACGGACTGGGAATCGGGTCGTGCCAATACCCGGCGCCGATTGCCAATTATTAATATAATATATTGATTATAAATTATATTTATTTTATCCGGTGAGGGAACTTGCGCGTCCTGTTGTAATCTCAATAGCAGACGATTTATTTCGTCTCCCGCTTCTCCTCCCTGAGCGGGTGCCTTAATCCTATTAAGGCGTTTCACCCCCGGTTTTGCTCCCCTTTAGCCGGGGGTTTTTTATTTTCTGGTCTTGTGGTTGGCGCTTTCTTTAAACCACAGGGCTAGAGTGCCCTCCGCTTCTTCCACGCCGATTTTTTTGGTGCTGGAAAAAAGCTGGGCGCTGCAGTGCGGATGGAATTTAGCCAGCAAGTGATTTACTTCGCTTAAGGTTCGGCGGGCTTCTTGTTTGGTAAGCTTATCCGATTTGCTCAAAAGGATAAGCACCGGCTTTTCGGTGGGCTTAAACCAGTCCAACATTTGCCAGTCCAGCGGTGTGAGTGGGTGTCGGGCGTCTATAATAAATACCAAGCCCAGCAGACTATAACGAGTTAGGAAATACTCACTTATTAAAATTTGCCAGCTCTTACGCAGCGCTTCGGGGACTTTTGCATAACCGTAGCCAGGCAAATCCACCAGATAGCGGTTTTCTCCCAGACTGAAAAAATTAATTTGCTGGGTGCGTCCTGGTCTTTTTGCCACATAAGCCAGACTGCGACGCCGTGTCAGCGCGTTAATGGCGCTGGATTTACCGGCGTTGGAACGGCCGGCGAAAACGATCTCACCGCCATCCGCTTGCGGCAAACCATTCAAGCTTACTGCCGAGGTAAAAAAAGCAGCTTGGCGGAATAAAGACATGGGTTTACTTGATAGCCAAGGTATCAGGCGGGTAGCGTAGGCCTGCCAAGCTGATATAAAATATGCGGCTTGTGTTGATAAGGGATTCGAGCAAATGAAGGCAACTGCCGCGCTGGTCATTACGGGAGTGCTAGCGGTATTACCCGCGCTGGCCGAAACCGGATCGCAACCAGGCGACCCGGCCAAGGCGCAATCCATCGTGACACAAATCTGCGCCGCCTGTCATGGCGCCGATGGCAATAGTACCATTCCTGCCAACCCCAATCTTGCCGGACAATACCCCGACTATCTTACCAAGCAGTTGCTGAGTTTTAAATCCGGGGAGCGCAAAAGCACGGTGATGAACGGAATGGTGGCCAATCTTACCCCCGAAGACCTGCGCAATCTCGGCGCGTATTTCAGTGAGAAAAAACCCGGGCAAGGCGCGGCCCACGATAAAGAGCTGGTCGCCATCGGCCAAAAAATTTACCGCGGCGGCAACGCCGCCAGCGCCGTGCCGGCCTGCGCCGGCTGCCACACGCCAAACGGCGCCGGCATTCCCTCGCAGTTTCCGCGGCTGGCCGGTCAGCACGCGGATTATGTGATCGCCCAATTGAAAGCGTTCAAGAGCGGCGAGCGCGCGGATGACAACAGCAAAATGATGCGTGCCATCGCAGTCAAGCTCTCGGATCAGGAGATGCGCGCGGTGGCCGAGTATATTTCCGGGTTGCATTGAATTTTTTCCGCCCAGCGAAACAAAAAAGGGTGGCGTGTGCCGCCTTTTTTTGTCTCAAGCCGGCATGAACAAACCCGCTTCTCCACGCGCCCAAGCCTGGTACGAACTGTTAAGTTCGATGCGTTTTGCCATCAGCCTGCTTACCGTGCTGGGCGTGGCTTCGGTAATAGGCACGGTGTTGCGGCAAAACGAGCCGTACCCCAACTACGTCACGCAATTCGGCCAGTTCTGGTTCGCCCTGTTCGAGCAACTAGGACTCTACGATGTTTATCATGCCGGCTGGTTTCTGGCGATATTGTGTTTCCTGGTCGCGTCCACCAGCCTGTGCATCTACCGCAACGGGCCGCTTATGCTGCGCGAGATGAAGAGTTTTCGCGAGCATGCGACTGAAAAGTCGCTGCGCCTGTTTGCGCATCACGCTCAGTTTGAGCATGCTTTGCAACCGGATACGCTGGCGCAACGCGCAACCGCCTATCTGGCCACCCAGGGCTACCGCAGCAAGACCAATGCGCTGAGCGATGGCCTGCTGATCGCGGCAAAAACGGGAAGCCTGCAACGGCTGGGTTATATTTTCACGCATGCAGCTATCGTGATTATCTGCATCGGCGGGCTGCTGGATGGAAACCTGGTGTTGAAATTCCAGGAGTGGCTGGGCGGCAAAAGCATCGAAACGCGCGATATTCCACAAAGCCAGGTGCCGCCGCAAAGCCGCTTGCCCGCCACCAATCTCTCGTTCCGCGGCAATGTCACCATTGCCGAAGGTACCAGCGCCGATGTGGTGTTTCTCAATGTGCGCGATGGTTATCTGGTGCAGGAACTGCCTTTCAGCATCGCGGTGAAAAAATTCTATATCGAGCATTACAGCACCGGCCAGCCTAAAAGTTTTGCCAGCGATCTGATCGTGACCGACAAAAAGACCGGAGCCTCTTTCGCGCACACCATCACGGTCAACCACCCTTTGATTCATGACGGCGTGGCGATTTACCAGGCGAGTTTTTCCGACGGCGGCACGCACCTTAATCTCGAAGTCTGGCCGCTCCTGTCCAAAATCAACAAACCGGCGCAAGTGCAAGGCCAAGTGCATGCGGCGGCGCGCCTCGCCAACGGCAATGCCGAATACAGTATCGAATTCACCGATTTCCGCCCGTTTAATGTGGAGAACGTGGGCGCGGAAGTACCGCCGGCGCGAGGCTTGACGCAGAAAATGCTGGGCTCCGCGGCGAATCTCGCGGCCGACAAGGAATTACGCAATGTCGGGCCGAGCTTTCAGTACAAGCTGCGCGACGCGCAAGGCCAAGCCCTGGAATTCAACAATTACATGTTGCCGGTGCAAATCGAGCAGCGCGGATTCATGCTGAGCGGGGTGCGCTCCGACCCCAACGAAGCGTTCCGCTATTTGCGCCTGCCGGTGGACGAGCAAGGCACGCTGGAGTCCTACATGCAGTTGCGCGCGCTGCTGTTCGACGCCGAAGCGCGAGATGAAATCGCGCGCAAGTTCGCGCTCGGCGCCATGCAGGGCGATGCCGTGAGCGAAACCATGCGCAGCAAACTTAGCGCCAGCACCGGAAAAATTCTGGAAATATTCGCGCACAACGGCTACAGCGCACTGGATGCGTTTTTGAAAGAAGCGGTGCCGCAGGGCGAGCAGGAAAAAGTCGCCACCATCTACGTCAAGATTCTGCAAAGCGCGGTGCTGGAGGCGCTGCAAACGGTGCGCCGCGACGCCGGGCTCGGGCCGCTGCAAGCGAACGAAGCGGCCATGCTGTTCGTGGGCGATGCATTGAACGCCATCAACGACAGTTTTATTTACGGCGCGCCTGTCTATCTGCAGCTCGCGGATTATCGGGAGGTGAAAGCGAGCGGACTGCAGTTGACCCGCTCCCCCGGCAAGAATATCGTATACACCGGTTCGGTGCTGCTGGTGCTGGGGGTGTTCGCCATGCTGTATTTGCGCGAACGCCGCATCTGGCTGCGGGTCAAACCGGGAAGCGCGTTTCTCGCCATGTCCAGCAACCGCAAGACGCTGGACTTCGAGCGCGAGTTCGCGCAGCATCGCGACCGCATCGCCGCACTCATCAAGGAATGAAATGGAACTGACCCAGGGTTACGCCGCGCGCGCGCCATTCTTCAAAAACCTGTCCTGGATTGACTGGCTGTACGCCTTGTCTCTCGCCGCGGGCGGCGTGACCGCGCTGCGTCTCTACGGCGGCTACATGGATGCCTATGAGAAAGGTTTTTTGCTGAGCGCGGTGCTGATTTTCAGCGTCATGGGCTGGCGCTGGAAACCGCTGCGTGTTTTGCTGCTGGTAATTGCCGCAACCAGCCTGTTCGCGGTATTCGAATATCAAGGCAATCTGGCGCGCGCCAACCAGGTATTCTGGCTGAAATATCTTTTCTCCAGCCAATCCGCCGTGATGTGGATGAGCGTGCTGTTCGTGATGGCGACGCTGGTTTATTGGTTGGCGCTGATGGCGCGTTCCGTTTTCGCCGGCACAGTGGCCAGCACGCTGACCTGGAGCGCGCTGACGATGGGTTTGAGCGGCCTGCTCACGCGCTGGTACGAATCGTATTTGATCAGCCCCGATATCGGCCACATTCCCATCAGCAATCTTTACGAAGTGTTCATTTTGTTCTGCATCATCACCGCGCTTTTGTATCTCTATTATGAACAGCGCTACGCGACTAAACAGCTCGGCGCATTCGTCCTGCCGGTGATTACCGCGGCAGTAGGTTTTCTGTTGTGGTACACGTTTGAGCGCGAAGCGCAGCACATTCAGCCGCTGGTGCCGGCCTTGCAATCGTACTGGATGAAAATCCACGTGCCGGCGAATTTCATCGGCTACGGTTCGTTCGCGCTGGCCGCGATGGTGGGCGTGGCTTATTTGCTGGCAGTCAACGGCAGGCTGGCCGCTTATTTGCCGCAAGTAGAGATGCTGGATGACGTGATGTACAAGGCGATTGCCGTCGGTTTTGCGTTTTTCACCATCGCCACCATACTCGGCGCGATGTGGGCGGCGGAAGCCTGGGGCGGTTACTGGTCGTGGGACCCGAAGGAAACCTGGGCGCTTATCGTGTGGCTGAACTACGCGGCGTGGCTGCACATACGGCTGGTCAAAGGTTTGCGCGGGCCGCTGCTGGCGTGGTGGGCGGTGACCGGCTTGCTGGTGACTTTATTCGCTTTCCTTGGCGTCAATATGTTTCTCACCGGCCTGCATTCCTACGGCACGCTTTAGCAAAACTATTGCGCGGCCGGCCTGCTCGCGACGTTTTGCGACAAAAGTTAACTTTTGGGTATTTTTGCCGTCATGGCCGTCGCGAATTTCCGGGCGGCGAGAAACTGCGCTTTCAGCGCCACATCCCACAGCGCCGCGCGTTCCTGCATCAACTCTTGGCTGACATTGGCGGCATCGGGTGGCGCTAATTCCAGATGCGCATCGGCTTCGCCACCGCCTTCCACTATGACGCGCATTCCGGTTTTTTGGGCGATGTGCATCATCGCCTGGTTTTCGGCCAGGCAGTGCATGAACAGGGTTTTGATATAGTAATTGCGTGCGTGCGTCTCGGCGCGCTGGAGCAAAGTGCTGCCCACGCTGCGGCCGCGATGCCCGGGCAGCACGCTCAAGCCCAGTTCGGCGGCATCATGCTCGGGATCCAGCGCCAGATGCGCGACACCAACGAGCCGCAGTTCGTCATCAAACACACCAAACACTGCGTCGTGATTGAAATCTATCCGATCCACATAAGCGCGGATGCCCTCCGCGCTCAGGCTGCTGCCAAAACGCAGGTGTATGTCGTCAGGCGCCAGCGCCAGAAAATGCTCAAGCAGCGCCGTGCGGCTCAATTCCGACAATTGCTTGACCAGGATAGTCATGGTTTCAGGCCGGCGAACACCTGCTCCGCTGCGGCAAGCGTGGCGGCGATTTCCGGTTCGCCATGCGCGCTGGAAACAAAACCAGCTTCGTAAGCGGACGGCGCGAAATATACTCCGCGCTCGAGCATGGCATGAAAATATTCATTGAACAACAGCTTGTTGCATTGCATGACCTCGGCATAATTATGCGGCGGGCTTGCCCGAAAATAAATGCCGAACATGGCGCCCACGGCTTGCGCGCAAAACGTCACGCCGTGTTTTTGCGCGGCGGCGCTCAAGCCCGCGACCAGGCGTTGCGCCGCGGCCGAGAGCCGTGGATAAAAATCCGGCGCTTGAATCAGCTTGAGCGTCGCGAGTCCGGCCGCCACCGCCACCGGATTGCCGGACAGCGTGCCGGCCTGGTACACCGGGCCGGTGGGTGCAAGCTGCTGCATAATGTCACGCCTGCCGCCAAAAGCGCCCAGCGGCATGCCGCCGCCGATGATTTTGCCCAGCGTGGTGATATCGGACTGGATGCCATAAAGTCCTTGCGCGCCGTGGAGTGCTACGCGAAAGCCGCTCATCACTTCATCGAAAATCAGCAGCGCTCCGTGTTGCGTGCACAGCTCTCTTAAGGCTTGCAGAAATTCAGGCGCGGGTTTGACC
>JBOIFQ010000361.1:0-1562 GCA_050741655.1 Burkholderiales bacterium
GAGCGCATGCCGCGCGAAGAACTGCCGGTGTTGGTGTTGTTTGACGGTTGGCGCAGTTTTTTCCGTGACCGGGTAGTGCCGTGGCGCATCGGCCTCGCGGAAAAAGTACGCACGCAGTTGGAAACCGAAGTATTGCCGCGCTTTATTTCCACGCAGCGCTGGTACGCTGGGAAAGGTGAACCTCCGCGGCAGGTTAAACTCGCCGACCATGCCGAATGGGGAAGCGGGCGCGACAAATGGTTTTTCGCGCTGTTCCGCGTGGAGGATGCCGCGGCAGGTCCAGCGACTTACTTCCTGCCGCTGTCGCTGGCTTGGGAAGACCGCGAAGAAGAACGCGTGCGCGCAATGCTGCCCGCCTGCGTGGCCAAGGCGCGCCAGCAAGCGCGTGTTGGCATACTGGCGGACGCTTTTGCCGACGATGCATTCTGTCGCGCCCTGATACAGGCGATCGGCGCAAGCCGGACCTTGCCTTGCGCCCAAGGCGGTATACGCTTCTCACCCACCGCGACTTACGTCGCACTGGTTGGAGAAGAACTTGCCGCGCTGCCGGTGCGCCCGCCCGGCGCTCTCAGCAGCAACACGGTGGTGGCGCTGGGCAGGCAATTGTTCCTGAAAGCTTACCGCCGGCTCCAGCCGGGGATGAATCCTGAAGTCGAGATCGGGCGTTTTCTCACCGAGGTGGCGCGTTTTCCGCACAGCGTGCCGGTGGCGGGAACGGTTGAATACACCGCGCAAGATGGCACCCAAACCATGCTCGCCATGCTGCAAGGCTACGTCGAGAATCAAGGCGACGGCTGGATTCACACGCTGGGTTATCTGGAACGTTTTTTCGATCAATGCCAAATTGCAGGAGCTGCACCGGGCCCGGCCGCCGAGATTCACGGCGGCCATCTCGCCCTGATGCATACGCTGGGCCGGCGCACGGGCGAATTGCATAAAGCTTTGGCAATGAAGACCGGCGACAGCGCATTCGACCCGGAACCGGTGCGCGAACCGGATATCGCGGCATGGGTAGCTAAAGTGCGCGAAGAAGCGAACGCGGCGCTGGCTCTGGTCAAACGCCGGCGCGACACTCTCGCCCCTGCTGTGCGCGCGCACGCCGATGCCTTGCTGGAACGGCACCAGCAATTGCTTCAACGCATCGAAACTTGCGCGCCCAAGAGTGTGGACGCGGTCAAGATCCGCCATCATGGCGATTATCATTTGGGACAAGTGCTGCTCGCGCGCAACGATTTTGTAATCATTGACTTCGAGGGCGAGCCGGCGCGGCCGCTTGCCGAGCGGCGGCAAAAACACTCGCCTCTCAGGGACGTCGCAGGCATGTTGCGCTCGTTCAACTATGTGGTGAATACCGCTCTTGCGCATGTCACCACCGAGCGCCCGGAAGATCTGGCGCTGCTTGAATCCATAGGTTTCGCTTGGGAAACCGAAGTCAAACGCAGTTTCCTTGACGCTTACACGGAAGCCACCCGTGACTCCGGCCTATTTGCCGCCTGGGACGAAATGCGCGGGTTGCTCGATCTTTTCATTCTGGAAAAAGCGTGCTACGAGCTGCGCTACGA
>JBOIFQ010000362.1:0-7429 GCA_050741655.1 Burkholderiales bacterium
GGCCAATACATTACGGCTCAAGCCAGATGAGCGAAGCCATGCGGCCAGTCGCGCCGTCGCGGCGGTGCGAATAAAAACGGGCCGGGTCGGAATAAGCGCAAACCTCTCCGCCGTAAATTTTTTCCACACCCAAGCGATTCAAGCGTTGCCGCGCGAGAGTATAAAGATCGGCCAGCCATTTGCCCGGTGCGTGCGGCGTGAAAGCGGATTCGGCGGCGGAATCGGAGCGAATGAAGGCATCGCGCACATCTTTGCCGACTTCATAAGCCGCGGGTCCGATGGCGGGCCCCAGGTAAGCGAGCAGGGTTGCGGGCGGCACGCACAGTGCTTGAATCGTTTGCTCGATCACGCCCGCCGCCAATCCGCGCCAGCCGCAATGCGCTGCCGCCACCACCGAGCCGGCTTCGTCGCACAACAATAGCGGCAGACAGTCCGCGCTGAGTATCACGCAAACCGAACCGGGCGTGCGCGCCAGTGCGGCATCGGCTTCCGCTCCGGCGGCACTCGCATCCGCATCCAGAACCTGGGTGCCGTGCACTTGCTTCAGCCATTTGGGTTCGGACGGCAGATGCGCGCGCAGGAATTCGCGGTTTTTCGAAACCCTAGCGGGATCATCGCCGACGTGATCGCCGAGATTGAAATTGGCGTAAGCCCCCGAGCTTGCGCCGCTTGTGCGGGTGGTAATCAGCGCGCGCACGGATTGCGGAGCCGGCCATTGCGGGACAATCCAGTGTGCGGGCGGACGCATGATTTTTATTTTTGCAGGGATTCCAGCAACTGCCGCATGTCATCGGGCAATTCGGCTTTCCATTGCACGGTTTTTCCGCTGTGCGGATGGACGAGCGCAAGCTGGCAGGCGTGCAGCGCCTGGCGCGCAAAAACCGGCGTTTTCTTTTTCGCGCAATACACCGGGTCGCCCACCAGCGGATGATGGATGGATTGCAGATGCACGCGAATCTGATGCGTGCGTCCGGTGGCGAGCCTACAGCGCAGCAGAGTGCAAGCGGCAAAACGCTGCGCTACTTCATAATAGGTCAAGGCCGGCTTGCCGCGCGCCGTCACCGCCATTTTGGTACGCGCCACCGGATGGCGGCCGATCGGTGCTTCTACTTGCCCGTCGTGCGGGACTTTTCCGTGCACCAGCGCCAGATATTCGCGCTTGACCGTGCGCGTCTGCAATTGCCGCACCAGATCAACTTGCGCGGGAATGGTTTTCGCCACCACCAGCAGGCCGCTGGTGTCTTTATCGAGTCTATGTACGATGCCGGCGCGCGGAATGCCGGCCAATTGCGGCGCGTGCTTGAGCAATGCATTGAGCAAGGTTCCGCTCCAGTTGCCGCTGCCGGGATGCACCACCAGGCCGGGCGGCTTGTTGATGACCAGCAAGCTCTCGTCTTCATGCACGATGGCGAGCGGAATGTCTTCGGGCAGATGCGCCTGCGTTTCAGGAGCGGGTGCGGTAGCGACACGGATTTTTTCTCCGCCCCACACCTTGCTCTTGGCCACTGCGGGCGCGCCGTCGCGCGAGATCTTGCTGGCGCGCATCCAGACTTGCAGCCGGTTGCGCGAAAATTCCGGCAACAAGCGCTGCAGGGCTTGGTCCAAACGCAAACCGGCGCAAGCGGGCGGTATGGTCAACTCGATAGCTTGCGCGGTGTTTGGGTTATAATCGGCAGGCCGCAAGGGGCGAGGGGTAAGAGGTAAGGGGTGAAGCCCCTCGGCCACGGACCGGATGCTGACTTTTTTCCTCACCCTTTACTCCTTAACTCTATACACAATAAATATGAAACGTAGTTTAACTTTAATTGTATGTTTGTTGCTAAACGGCTGCTTCCTGTTTTCGGACAAGGAAGACACTGCCACGATTCCCGCCAGCGAGCTTTTTGCCAAAGCCAAGGATGACATGAATGATGGCAACTACGAGCAAGCCATCAAGAAATTCGAAGTGCTGGAATCGCGCTACCCTTACGGCAAATACGCGGAACAGGCGCAACTTGAAGTAGCTTACGCTTACTACAAATCGGAAGACGCAGCGTCCACGGTGGCGGCGTGCGACCGTTTCATCAAGCTACACCCGTCCCATCCCAGCGTGGATTACGCCTATTACCTCAAGGGCCTCGCCAATTACAACGAAAATCTCGGGCTGGTCGCCAACATCGTGCGCGAGGATATCGCCGAGCGCGATCCCAAGACGGCGCGCGAATCCTACGACACTTTCAAGGAACTGACGACACGCTTTCCCGGCAGCCGCTACGCGGAAGATGCCGGCGCCCGCGCGCGTTTTTTGCTGAACAGCCTGGCGCAGCATGAACTTTATGTGGCGCGCTACTACATGCAGCGCAAGGCTTATGTGGCGGCGGCGAATCGCGCGCAAGCGGTGCTGCAAAGCTATCCGCAATCACCGGCGATAGAGGAAGCGCTGCTGATCATGGTGCAGGCGTATGACGCGATGGGTGTAGTTCAATTGCGCGACGATGCCGAGCGCGTGCTGCGGCATAATTTTCCCGACAGCAAATATCTGGCGAAAACGCACGACGCCACCAGGCCGTGGTGGAAATTGTGGTGATAGGCTGATTTAATTAATTGATGGTCATGCGCGGCAGCCAGTGCGATTTGGGATCGACCGGATACAGCTGCGGCTTCCCCACCGGCCGCGATTTTTCATCGCGCGGCAGCACGAATGGGTTGAAATCGGCTTCTTTTAGCACCCCTTCAAAACCTTGCGGCGTGCGCTGCAATTCATAATAAATCCCGTTCCACGGATCCACGCTGGTTGCAGACGGCTTCTTGTACAGGAACAGCAGCGCGTATTCCAGATCGATGAAATCATTTTCGCCGATGAAGCCCGGCGTTTTCTGCGGGAAGTGGCACACTTGTTCCCTGGCGCTGCTCAGGCACTTGAAAGGCCGCATCGCCAGGAAATAATCGCCGAAATCTTTTCCTTCCGGCGCCAGCACGAAACCGGTGCCGCCATCCCCGGGGATAAAGTCTATATAAGCTACCACGATGCTCTCGCCTTGCGCGGAGTGCAGCGTCACCGTCTTGCGTCCGGACAGCTCCGCCGCCGCTGCCGCCAGCGGCAGCAACAGGATGCAAGTGATGAAAAAACGAGTCGGTTTCAAAGAAAATGCAGTTCGTCGCGCAGAATCTCGATGCAGTGCCGCGCCTTGGCGCTTTCCACCATCAGGCGCATGCCGCCCAGTCCGGCCAGCGGCAGCACGCTGTTGAGATTCTCGTTGGTAATGAAATAAGCCACGCCTTCGCGCTCCATGATCATTTTCAGCAGTATAACTTCCTGCTGGTCCTGCGGCTGATAAATCTCGGTGTAGGCGGGGCGCATGGTTTTCACAGCAGGCCAAAAGTCAAGTGTAGGTGCACCAAGGGTTAAAATCAAAACCCCGTAATGTTCAGGCGGTTTTTCGAGTCTATAGTTAGGATAGGAGGCAATATGGTGCCGACTCTGCGGATGTTATTTATCCTATTGGCTTGGCCTGCCTGGGTCATGGCTGCTCCCGGCCCGGCGGTGGTCTTGTCCATCAATGGTCCCATCGGGCCGGCCACGGCGGATTACTTTCACCGCGGTCTGGAGCACGCTTCCAGCCTGAGCGCTCAAATCGTCGTGCTGCAGATGGATACGCCGGGCGGGCTGGATGTTTCGATGCGTTTGATCATCAAGGATATGCTAGCTGCGCCGGTGCCGGTCGCGGCTTTTGTCGCGCCCCGGGGTGCCCGTGCCGCGAGTGCCGGGACTTATATACTTTATGCCAGTCATATTGCCGCCATGGCGCCCGCAACCAATTTAGGAGCCGCGACTCCGGTCACGATCGGCGGCATGTCCGTAACCTCACGCGTACTGACCGCGTTGGCGGCAACTGAAGAAAAAAAGAACGAAAACGACGCGACAGTGGAAAAAGACCCGAATCGGCAGACGCTGGCGCGCAAGCAAGTGCATGATGCCGCCGCCTATATCCGCGGTCTGGCTCAGTTGCGCGGGCGCAATAAGGAATGGGCGGAAAAAGCCGTGCGCGAGGCGGTGAGCCTGTCTTCTGAAGACGCGCTGAAAACCAGCGTGATTGACCTGGTCGCCGATGATGTGCCGCAGCTGTTGCAACAACTCAATCGCCACAAGGTTAACGTACTCGGGCAAGAGCGCACCTTGGATACCGTGAAAATCACCGTTATTCCTTTTGAGCCGGATTGGCGCGATCGCCTGCTCACCGCGATCACCGATCCGGGGCTGGCTTATATCCTGATGCTGATCGGCATTTACGGATTGTTTTTCGAATTTTCCCATCCCGGTTTTATATTGCCCGGAGTCGCCGGCGTGATCTGCCTGTTGCTCGCATTGTTTGCATTCCAGCTGCTGCCGGTCAATTACGCCGGGCTGCTGCTGATGTTCCTGGGTATTGCGTTTATTATCGCCGAGACGTTTTTTCCCGCTTACGGTTCGCTCGGCGCAGGCGGCATTATTGCTTTCGTCATCGGTTCGGTGATGCTCATTGACGCGCCGGGGTTCGGCATTCCCTGGCCGCTGATCATGGGGGTGACCCTGGTCACCGCCTTATTCCTGTTCTTTGTCGCGGGCATGGCGTTGAAAGCGCGCCGGCGCCCCGTGGTCAGCGGCCAGGAAGAAATGGTGGGCAGCGTCGGGGAAGCGCTCGAAGATTTTGAGCGTGAGGGCTGGGCCAGGATTCACGGCGAAACCTGGCGGGTGAGCAGCGAAGCTCCCGTAACACGCGGACAGAAAGTCCGCGTGGTCAGAATGGATAGTTTGGTGCTGAACGTCGCGCCGGAGTCCGCGCGGCAGAGAGGAGAGTAATCATGATTTCTTATTTGGTCTTGTCCGTATTACTCGTGATATTCCTGGCGTCGGCGCTGCGCATTCTGCGCGAATACGAACGCGGCGTGATTTTTCAGCTCGGGAGATTCTGGAAAGTGAAGGGTCCGGGACTGATCGTGGTCATTCCGTTTATCCAGCAGATGGTGCGGGTGGATCTGCGCATCGTGGTCCTGGATGTGCCGACCCAGGACGTGATTTCCAAAGACAATGTATCGGTCAAGGTCAACGCCGTGGTCTATTTCCGCGTGGTGGACCCGCAAAAGGCGATCATCCAGGTGGCGAACTTTCTCAATGCCACCAGCCAGCTCGCTCAGACCACGCTGCGCGCGATATTGGGCAAGCATAGTCTGGACGAAATGCTGGCGGAGCGCGAGAAACTCAATCTGGCGATCCAGGAAACGCTCGATGTGCAGACCGATGCCTGGGGAATCAAGGTATCCAATGTTGAAATCAAGCAGGTTGATTTAAACGAATCCATGGTCAGGGCGATCGCCCGTCAGGCCGAAGCCGAGCGCGAGCGGCGCGCCAAGGTGATTCACGCCGAGGGCGAACTGCAGGCTTCGCAAAAGCTGCTCGAGGCGGCGCGGGTGCTTACGCAGCAGCCCGAAGCGTTGCAATTGCGCTACCTGCAGACCTTGACCAATATCGCCGGAGACAAGACTTCCACCATCGTATTTCCGGTGCCCATGGATTTGATTACACCGCTGTTGGAGGCGATCAGGAAAAAAACCGGCGGGACCTGAGCCCGTTCAGCCCAGCGCCAGCGCGATGACGCCGATCACCATGGCGGCGGCGGCCAGCAGGCGGCGCGCAAGATTACCCTCGGCCAGAAAATGCGCGCCCATGACGGCGGCGATGAGGATGCTGATTTCACGCGCCGGCGCCACGTAGCTCACCGGAGTGAATGCGAGCGCGCTCAGAATCATGATGTAGGAGAGCGGCCCGATGATGGCCACCAGGATGATTTGCCCGCGGTGATTTTTCCAGGCGCTGCGCACGCTGTCAACATGGCGCCGCGCGAGCGGGATCATCAGCAGCGTGCGCCCGCAGTTGTTGCCCCAGTCCTGCAATAAGGGCGCAATCAGCAGCACGCTCACCGCGTATTTGTCCCACAGCGTATAAGCGGCGATCACCGCACCGGTCAACAGCGCCAAGCGCACCGCATGCAGCGCGCCGTTCTCCTTAAGCTTGCGCGGATCGCCGGTGAGCAGGAAAGCGCCGCCGCCGATGCAAACCGCGCCAATGAGCGCCAGAACGCTGGGGCGTTCGCCGAAAAAAATCACCGCGGCGATCACCACCAGCAGCGGGGCGCTGCCGCGCGCCAGCGGGTACACCAGCGACAAATCGCCGCTGCGATAGCCTTTGTCGAGCAGCAGATAATAAAGCGTGTGCAAAACGGCACTGCCGGACACAAAAGCGAGCTGCACCATCCCGATGTGCGGCTGCCAGATGAGCAGATAAACGATGGCGAGCGGTGCGTAAATCAAGGTGGAGCAGCAGGCGAACAGCCACACGAAACCCACTCCGCCGCCGGTTTTTTTCAGCAGGTAATTCCAGCTCGCGTGCAGGAAAGCCGCAGCCAGCACCAGCGTCAGCGCCGTCGCGCTCATGGATACTTAAAGTTTTGGGCCATGAGATTAGTTCTGCAAGTCTGGAATATTCCGGAACAACTCTAGCGCTTCGGGGTTGGCCAGCGCTTCCTGGTTTTTCACCGGCCGCCCGTGCACTACATTGCGCACCGCGAGTTCGACGATCTTGCCGCTCTTGGTGCGCGGAATATCGGCGACCCGCACGATTTTTGCCGGCACATGGCGCGGCGTGGTGTTGGCGCGGATGTGTTTTTTTATTTTGTCCTTTAACGCTTCAGTCAGTTGCACGTCTTCGCGCAGGCGCACGAACAGCACCACGCGCACATCGTTGTCCCAATCCTGGCCGATGACCAGGCTTTCCACCACTTCCTCCAGTTGTTCCACCTGGCGGTAGATTTCCGCGGTGCCGATGCGCACCCCGCCGGGATTCAACACCGCGTCCGAGCGGCCGTAGATGATCAGGCCGCCGTGCGCGGTGAGCTCCACGTAATCGCCGTGGCACCACACGTTGGGAAATTTCTCGAAGTAGGCGGCGTGATATTTGACATCGTCCTTGTCGTTCCAGAACCCGATCGGCATGGACGGAAACGGCGCGCTGCATACCAGCTCGCCTTTTTGCCCGCGCAGCGGTTTGCCGTCTTCGTCATAGACTTCGACTTTCATTCCCAGCCCGCGGCATTGCAGTTCGCCGCGCCAAACCGGGAGCAGCGGATTGCCGAGCGCGAAGCACGACATGATGTCGGTGCCGCCGGAAATGGAAGAAAGCAGGACATCCGGCTTGATGTTTTCATAAACGTAATCGAAGCCTTCCGCCACCAGCGGCGAACCAGTGGACAGCAGCGATTTCACCGAAGCGAGTTTATGCGTGGCGCGCGGCTTGAGATCGAGCTTGCGGATGCCGTCCAGGAATTTGGCCGAGGTGCCGAAAATGGTGATGTCTTCGGCATCACTGTAATCGAACAAAATGTGGGCGCCGGGATAGAACGGCGAGCCGTCGTAG